>JBDSDI010000081.1:0-14201 GCA_039920645.1 Bdellovibrionota bacterium
GGATACCGATACGACGAAGTTCCTGCACGCTGTGCTGGGTAGGTTTGGTCTTCAACTCGCCCGCCGTGGGGATGTAGGGCACGAGCGTGAGATGCACGTAACAGACGTTGGCCTCGCCAATCTCGAAACGCAGTTGTCTCACGGCCTCGAGGAACGGAAGCGACTCGATGTCCCCCACGGTGCCGCCGATTTCCACAAGCGCGACATCCGAGCCTCTGGCGACGGAGAGAATGTGTTCTTTGATCTCGTTAGTGACGTGCGGAATAACCTGAACCGTCGCACCAAGATAAGCCCCCTGGCGTTCCTTCGAAAGCACGCGCTCATAAATTTGTCCCGACGTGATGTTCTGGCGACGCGTGACGTCCTGATCGGTCATGCGTTCGTAATGTCCGAGATCGAGGTCGGTCTCGGCGCCGTCGTCCGTGACAAAAACTTCGCCGTGCTGAAAGGGCGACATCGTTCCGGGATCGACGTTGAGATAGGGATCCATTTTCAACTGAATGATCTTGAGTCCCCGTCGCTTCAGCAGAAGCGCGAGACTCGCGGCCGAAAGCCCCTTGCCCAAACTGGAGATCACTCCCCCGGTCACCACGACGACTTTGGGAGTATTGGTTTTCTTGGCCATGAGGGAGGCTCCTTATCCGATGTAGAAGTCGACCTGCTCATGCCAGCGTCCGCGCCATTCGCGCAGATAGGCATGAGGACGACTCGGGTTGGTAGAATAGTCGATGAAGGCGTAGGTGTAGCGCGTGAATCGACCGAGGGTCGAAAGCGAAAGGCTCGTAACCTCGGTCCATGTTCCGGTGTTGATGTACTCGCGACCGTCCTCGAACTGTTTGTACTGAGGATAGTGCGTATGGCCCATTATGACCGTGTGGTAATCGGGATTGGCTTCGAGGATTTTCTGTACGGACTCCGTAATCGAAGACTTGTAGCCGATGATCTCTTTGAAAATCTTGAACGTCGTCACGAGATTGGTCGTGCGATAGAGCGAACGTGAAAAGCGCGTCGCGAAGAAATAGAAGAAGCCACGTAGGAGCATCGAGAGCGTCCACCAGGTGTCCGTGAGCAGGCTCCAACGAATGAATGCGCCGATCGGACGAACCTTATCGATCGCGGGGCGCTGGAACTTGATCGGGATGATGAAGTTGATGATGAAGTGCGATCCCCATGGCAGGTTGAGGATCGGCTCGCGCAGGCCCTTCGTGATGAAAAGTTTTTTGGGATCGAGACGGTTCACCGCTTCGTACTGCTGGCCGTGTTCGTAGAGAATGCCGTCCTGCACATAGGAGAAATTCTTGAAAAGCACGGGCGAACCCACTTCATTCTCGAAGAGGCTCTTGCACTTGTCCCAGATCATCTCGGCGTCGTGGTTGCCGAGGATATAAGTAATCTTTTTGTTGGGCGTTTTTCCGAAAGCGCGCAATGCTTGGAAGAACTCCGGATGTCCCTTGATGCAAGTCTTGAGTTTTTCGAGACTGATCTCTTCGGTGAGCACGGGGCTGTAATACCCGCGGTAGTCGACTTGAATGAGGTTTACGACATCGCCCAGCAGAATGAGCTCGAGATCGGCTTCGTAATAGATGCCGCTGGAATAGGTTTCGAGAAATTCCGTGAACTGCTTATCGGCGATGAAGTCTTCGAGGACGTTGACGGAGCCGTCGGGAAGGACATTGCCCTTGCCGAGATGGAAGTCCGATACCACGATTTTGAATTTCGCCACGTCGGGATTTGACACTATCCGAAGTCCGCTGCCGAGCAAGCCTGAAGAAATATCGGAAACGAATGCCGCGCTGCGCGCCCTTAGGCGGCAACTAAAGTGTTGCGGGTACGGCGTTTGGCCTCATACATCGCGCGATCGGCCTCGTCGATGATCATCTTCGGGGTGTCTCCTTCGCGGACAACACGGATACCGACTGAGATCGTGAGATTAACCTGGGCTTCGCCAGTGAGACCAACGACTTTGAAAGGCGTTTCTTCGATGGTCTTGCGGATACGCTCGCCGACACTCATCGCACCTTCGAGACCCCCGGTCACGAGCACGACGAATTCGTCGCCACCGTAGCGGAAGGCGATATCATCGACCCGGATCAGCTGGGCGATCATACGGCCGACGCAGTTCAGAAGCGCGCCGCCGCTGTGGTGGCCATGCTTTTCGTTCACTTGCTTGAAGAAATCGACATCGATGAAAAGAAGAGCGGGATGGATTTCCTCGATCTTCAAGAGGGCCTCGTCGAGACGCTGTTTCAGATGGCGTGCATTGAAAAGTCCGGTCAGGTCGTCGAGCATGAGCTCGGTCTGGAGTTCGCGAACTTTTGTCCGCAACGCATCGATCTCGGAGATCAATTCAGATGTGTTCTTATCGGTGTCGTGCTTTCGGCGCGGTTTTTTAGGGAAAGGAAGCGTCATGCGGCGTCCTCCCCATCGTTCCTATCGCCGAAACTTTCGCTCGCGGCGGGCAGAACTTCCTCGCTCAGACCTGACAACATATCGTTGGCTAATCTGAGGGATTGCACGGCACGCGTGAGACGCGACGCACGCTCTTCAGCCTTTTCGGTTTCTTCCATGAGACGCTCACGGAGCGTTTCGGATTCGTACTGAAGGCGATCGATCTCGCGTTTCTGGTTCAGCAGCTGCTCGTCCTTGGACGCGAGCAATGCCTCGGCATCGCGCTTCTGAAGCTCAAGCTTGTTGAAAAGCTCGCGCTCCTGGGCGCGGATCTTGACGAAGTCCGTCCGGACACGTTCGCGAAATTCCTCGAGCTTGTTCTGGGCTTTGCTCGCCTGGAAGACCGCGTTATCGAGCCTGAGGCTCAGCGCGCGGAGTTCCTCCTGGTGACTCGAATCGGATTTTTGAAGATGGAACTGCTTCTGCGAAAGACTTTCCTCGAGGGTCGAGAGCTGAGTCTTCATTTCGTCGTTGGAGAGTGAGAGGCGACGACGTTCGGCTTCGGAACGCGACAATTTCGTATCGAGCTTGGCGACCTGGCCTTTGAGGACCTGAATGGTCGCTTCTTTTTCGCGAGCATCGCGCTCTTTAAGCGCGGCGTATTTCTGCATCGTGCGCATGTCTGCGGGAGCTTCGCCCGACACTTCGGAGTCGACGGAAGGCTCGTGCTCCAGCGACGACCCGTAGTCGGCCGCTTCCGCGCTTTCGGCGTGGAACGAGGGACCCACGTGGGTTTCGGGTTGATCCGAAGATCCGAGGAGATCGTCCAGATTGATATCAGCATTGAATGTCTCGCGACCCGCAAGGGGGGCGCTGATATCCGAATCGGGATGGGAGACGTCGGCGCTGAATATGGCGAGATCGTCGTCGCCTTCGGAGGAAGCGGGGCCAGCATCGAGACCGAGATCACCGTAGATATCGAGGGAATCATGCGAAGAAAGAGCGCTTTCCGCTTTGACTTCTTCAGCGTCGACTCCCTGCTCCCAGATGTCGACGGCGTCGGCAGCGTCGAGACTCAGGCTGAGCGAATCGACTTCGGTCGCGGCAGGAGCTAGCTCGGCCTCGAAATCGGAAGTCTCTGGTTCCAAGCGCGTATCGGTGAATTCAACCTTCGCTCCGGAATCCTCGGGCTCGAGTTGAATCGATAAGGTCTGTTCTTCGACGGCATGCGCAGGAGAAGCGTTATCGGACGGGACGGTTTGCGCGTGGTCGCTGGCTTCGTAGAGATAAGCGATGCTTTCGGCGAGAGCGTGTTCGTCGCCGATCTCAATCTCGGGATCGAGAGCGGCGCGCCACGCTTCAGAAAGCGGAGTGGTATAGAGAACGAAAACGCGACCCGAGATTTTTTTTGATTTAAAACGATCCACCCAGTCCTGAAGAGGACGCGGCGGTTTGACGTCGAGACTCAGGAAGAAAACGATGTCCCACTCCTCGGAGGGAGTCTTCGCGGAGTCGCTTGCGGGAGTAAATGCGGTCTCTTGCGATTTTAGGAACGCGAAGAGTTCGGAAGCCCTTTCGGACTTCAGGCTCAAAGCGGTACCGATCACAAGTGCGCGATAACGAGACATCTGTCTTCTTTTCGGAGGCAGACCCGAAAAATATGAGGGCTTGGTTAAGTCTTTTTGGAGCGACGACGTTTTGACGCCAGGGGCAGCGAAATCTGGAAGCTCGTACCGGGGGAGCTCTTCAGATGCTCGAGGCGCCCGCCCATCTTCTGAATAATGCTTTGCGACAGAAACAGACCCAACCCACTGCCTCCTTCGGTTGTGTTCCCTGAGGACGGAGCGGGGCTTTCTCCGGCGCCGAGCATCGCCTTCATGCGCCCCTTGGTCGTGAAGAACGGATGGAAAATGCGTTCGCGAAGCCCTTCAGGAATACCGGGACCGTTATCTTTGACGAGGAGCTTGAGACGTTCATCCGCTGTCGTCTGACCGCGGACTTCGACACGCGCCGTATGTGCCGGCTGAACTGACAGCGCCTCGAACGCGTTCTTCACGAGATTGACGAGGACCTCGAAGAGCTGCGCCTCGATGCCATAGAGATCGCATTCGGGAAGGTCGATCTCAAGACTGACTCCGCTCTTTTTTGCGCTTGTGACGAAATGGGTTTTAAGATCTTTTGACACTTTCGAGAGGGCGAAGGTTCCCGCGTCTTCTTCGCGCAGCGAAGGGAGCCCCTGCAATGACTTGGTGATCTGGAGGCTGCGCAGACAGGCCTGTCTGACGACTTCCAAGGCCTCGACCATGTCGGAAGGACTTTTCGTTTCTAAGGCCCATTCAGCATGGCCGTCGGCCGCACCAAGGATGTTGTTGAACTCGTGAGCGACGCCGGCCGCGAGCAGTTTTCCGTCCCAAGACTGCCGAGGCAGCGAGGTGCTGACCCGACTGAGGGCCTCAACACGCAGACGTTCGGCGACCATAAGTTTACGCTTGAGCGAGCGAACCTCTTCCTGGAGTCGCGTTCTCTCACCCTTCGTAGAGGGGAGAATCTTCTTAGAAGTCTTCTTCGCGGTCTTCGTCACAGAATAGGATCTTCGCGCCCATTGGCGAAGAGTTCAAGTTGTTTGACCTTGAGAAGTTTGTCGCGCACGCCGGCGGCTTCTTCAAAGCGCAGCTCGCGAGCGGCTTTCTTCATCTCGGCTTCGAGTTCGGAAATGCGAGCGCGGAAATCCGCGGGCGTCTTGAGTTTCTTGTCGATGGAGTCCGCCAGAACATCAAGCGGATCGCGGTCCTCACGCGCGCTCTGAGCAAGCGACCCGTCGCGATCCACGCGATCCGTGACGTCGGCTTTACCAGAGCGGCGCGTGGTTGTAGGCGTAATACCGTGCTCGGCGTTGTACTCGGCCTGGATGAGGCGACGGCGATCCGTTTCGTCCATGGCGAGCTTCATGCTTTTCGTGATGCGATCGGCATAAAGGATGACGTGACCGTTCGTGTTGCGGGCCGCGCGCCCAAAGGTTTGGATCAGTGCGGTCCGCGAACGCAGGAAACCTTCCTTATCGGCATCCAGAATCGCGACCAGCGAGACTTCAGGCAAGTCGAGACCCTCACGCAGCAAGTTGATACCAACGAGAACATCGAATTTACCGTCGCGCAGATCCCTGAGAATCTCGATGCGCTCCAAGGTTTCGATGTCAGAGTGCATGTAACGAACGCGCACACCCTGTTCTTGGAAATACTCGGTCAGATCCTCGGCCATTTTTTTGGTGAGCGTCGTAACGAGCGTGCGATCGCCTCTCTTCGTGCGGAGACGGCATTGTTCGAGCAGGTCCTTAACCTGTTCCTTCGCAGGCCGGATCTCCAGAGTCGGATCCAAGAGTCCCGTCGGACGAATGATCTGCTCGACGATGCGTCCTTCGGATTTTTTCATCTCGTATTCGGATGGAGTCGCGCTCACGAAAACCGTGGTCTGCACGAGCGCCTCGTATTCTTCAAATTTCAGGGGGCGGTTGTCGAGCGCACTCGGTAAACGGAAGCCGTGTTCAACGAGGTTCATCTTGCGCGCGCGGTCGCCGCGGTACATGCCGCCGATTTGGGGAATCGAGACGTGGCTCTCGTCGGCCACGAGCAGCCAACCGTCGGGGAAATAATCGAGCAGCGTCGGCGGAGCTTCGCCGGGTTTCTGACCCGCGAAGAAACGCGAGTAGTTCTCGACGCCCGGGCAGTAGCCCACTTCCTGCATCATCTCGATGTCGTAGAGCGTACGTTGCTCGAGGCGTTGGGCTTCGAGGAGTTTGCCGAGGGACTTGAGCTCCACGAGCCGGATGCGCAGTTCTTCTTGGATCTGTTTGATCGCGTCTTTGCGCGAGACCGGATCGACGACGTAGTGGGAACCGGGATAGATGCCGATTTTGTTGAGCGAGTTCAGGCGTACGCCCGAGAGCGGATCCAGTTCGTCGAGCGACTCGATTTCGTTGCCGAAGAATTGAATGCGAATCGCCCGCAGGCCTTCGTAGGCCGGGAAGACATCGACCGTATCGCCGCGCACGCGAAAGGTTCCGCGATGGAAATCGATGTCGCTACGGGTGTAGTTCACTTCGATAAGGCGCCGGAGCAGATCGTCTCGCTTCATCTTCTCGCCCTTCGTGAGCAAGATGAGCATCTTTTTGTAGGCAGCGGGACTTCCGAGACCGTAGATGCACGAAACGCTGGCCACGATGAGGACGTCGGTCCGCTCGAAGAGTGAACGCGTGGCGGAGTGCCGCAACTTATCGATCTCGTCGTTGATGGCCGAATCCTTCTCAATGAAGGTGTCGGTCGCCGGGATGTAGGCTTCGGGCTGGTAGTAGTCGTAATAAGAAACGAAATACTCAACGGCGTTCTCGGGGAAGAGCGCTTTGAATTCGGAGTAGAGCTGAGCGGCGAGCGTCTTGTTCGGCGCCAACACGAGCGTGGGCTTGTTCACCCGCGCGATGACCTGCGCCATCGTAAAGGTTTTGCCCGAACCCGTGACGCCGAGCAGTGTCTGATGTTTGAGATGACGTTCAAGCCCTTCAACAAGCTCTTCGATCGCGCGCGGTTGGTCACCGGCCGGCGTGAAGTCTGTCACGATCTTGAATTTGTCGGGGCTGCTCATATAAAGATTCCGTATATTCTACTCGTCTTTGCCGCTGGGGCTCACGAAAGTTTAGACAATCGCAAAGCTCGCCACGCTCCGCGCCGTTCGTCATGATTTCAATTCGTTGAAGACGCGAGTGTAGAAAGTTCCGACAATCGCTCCAAATTTGCCCCAGCCAAGCTGCTGATTCTTAACATAAGTTTTCTTTAAGTTAATGCGGCTTTCTCTCGATCTGACTCTTGTAGAGCACATGTATGTTGAAGCGGAACGTCAGTCACACTGTAGTGGAAGGAAGACTCAAATGGCCTCTTCGTTAACTTTTAACCCTCACGTCCAATCTCTGATTCCCGTGGAAGTCATGGAACGTCTCAGAATCATTCCCTTGGAACTCAAAGACGATAAACTTTGTCTCGTCGCACGCCGTCCTCTGACCGATCAAGCGCTCGTCGAACTCAAGACCCTGACCGGAATCGAAGATTACGAACTCCAACTCGTTGGCGAAGACGTGATCGAAGCGTACATCGGTTGCTTCATCGACGGCACCCTCTTCACCAGCGCAGCCTGAAGCAGAAGTTCTAGAACCCGCGTCCGAAAATATCGGGCGTGACGGAGCGGACCTCGGGCATTTCCGAGAGCTGTTTCTGGATTTTCTGGAAGGTATCGACTCCTTCCAGCGGAAATGAAACGAGATAGAGACCGTTCGCGTACATCTGTTTACGAACGCTCATCCCCCGCCCTTCGACGATCTGTTCGAACTGGGAAAAATCCTGAGTGTCGCGCAAGCGCACCATGAAATGATCGGCGACCATTTTTCTTTCGCCGATGTAGTCTTCGGGACGCAAGTCCCCTCCCGTCGCATTCCACATCTGCTGCACCATAATGAGCGGATACTTCAGCTTCGTTCTATAGATTTTCTGATGGGCGACGCGCGAGGCATCGATGCGCACGTTGCCCTCAAAAAGCGGCTTGCCCCAACTCGCGACTTCTTCTTGGGGACTCAGGATCTTCGCGGGTTCCGTTGTGGAAGGACTGACACGGTCGTTGTCGGTTGCGGGACCCGGAAGACGCTTCACTTCGAGAGTCCGAGCTGCCTTCGGTTCTTCGTTAGAGTGCGGCGCAGATTCCGCGGAGGAATCGACGGGATTTTTCTTGGAAATCAAAAAAAATATCGCCGCCAGCAGCAGGACGAATCCAACGACAAAAAAGTTAGCGCTGCGAAACCGTTTCATGTGAGGGACAGTTTACCCGAAAACGATCAGGGGACGTAATTCGTCGCGGCGTCGAGAGCACGGCCCATGTCGAGCTTGGCACCCGTCATGAGATATTTGCCGGGCTGACCCAAAGTTCCGGTGCTTTGGGGCTCGGAATAATCGAGAAGAAGGTTTACGAGACGACCGCCATCGATATTCGACACCCCAACTTTGTTCCACATCAGGGCCAAAGTTCCGGCGACCATCGGCGATGCCATGCTCGTGCCGGTCTTGAAGACGTAGGTGCTCGCGCCACTGACGCGACCCGTGCTGAGGAGATCATATCCAGGGGCCGAGAGGTGAACCATGTGTCCGCCGTAATTGGAGCTGGCGAGCAGACTTTCGTAAGCACCGAAGCCTTCGGCGTTCGAGGCGACGGCCACGATGCGTTCACTGCGCAAGTTGGCGGGATAGGTGCGGTTCGTGTCGGCGTCGGCGCCAGAATTTCCGGCCGCGGCCACGATGATCGTATCTTTCGCTTCGGCTTTTGCGATGACTCCGGCGAAGGAGTCTTCAAACTGCTGGTTCTCGCTGGACGAAGTTCCGGCGACGTAGGTTCCCATTGAGATGTTCACGACGCGTGCATCCTGGTCGATGACCCACTCGAGTCCGTCGACGACGTCGGAGAGAAACGCGCTGCCGCTCGAATCCGTAACTTTGGCGACGATCACGTGCGCCGTCCAGCAAACGCCCGTGCTGCCTTGAGCGTTGTTACCAACTGCGGCCATGAGACCAACGACGTGGGTTCCGTGACCATTGTCGTCCATAATATTGCTGGTCGAGTTCAAAAAGTTGCGTCCATAGACGGGAGCGCCGACGGTCCCAAGATTATCGAGGTTGCCGACGAGGTCGGGGTGCGAGGTATCGACTCCGGAATCGACGACGCCGATGCGCAGTTCGGTGCAGTCGGTCTGGTGGTACCACGCGGAAGGGCCATTCAGTGCCGCAAAGACGTCGAACTGATAACCCGAAGCGGAACTGGGACTAATGGAACCCATGCCCGAATAGGCCGGATCGTTGGGCTCAAGGGTCTGAGCTCCATTGAGGCTGAAGGTGGAAGCCAATGGCGTCCGCACGGCTTTGAGTGGCAACGAGCCCGAAGCCGCGGCGTCCGCCCTTTTGGCGCTCAGACACCCGTTCAGGCTGAGGCTTCCCGTGACGGTCAAGATGAGGAGAGAAAAACGTGAGTTCCGCACAAGTTCCATTCTAAATTGTTGCGCTGCATTGGAGCGTGAGATTCCTGTTAAGAACTGAAATAGTTTCAATAGCTTAAAATGATTGACTCGGGGCAACTAAAACCCTATGAAGCCCTCGTGACCACGACCACTTTTTGGAGCGCTAGATCCCGGATCTCCTTGGTCTTTTTGGTTACGGCGTCACTCGCGGCCTGCTCGCGAAATCCGGAGCCCCCTCCCCCTTCTTCCCAACATTCGGCCTGCTCCAAAATTGCTCTTCAGTCCCGCGAATGGACTCCTGCGATCACGCGCGACGTTCTGAGCTGCCTTCTCGGGAAAAACCCGAACGCTTCACTGAGACTTCAAGAAGCGCCGCCGGAGCAGTTTCAGCATCTGAGTCGCTACCTGAACGAGGCCTTCAAAGATCCCGCTAAAAGAAAAGAACTCGCGCGCATTCTGGCAATCACTCGCCAGACTTCCGGCGTGCTCGGGCCGCTGCTGCGGGAGCCTCTTGTCCTGGAGATCGGCTCGCGCAAAGACTTCGTGCCGGCCTTGCCGTGGCTCGTTTCGAGCCTCGATGCGATCCGTGAGATCCTCGTCCGGAGACCCGAAGTCCTGCTCGACTGGGTTGCCGAATGGAACGCCCTGAATCCGCGTGGAGAACTGCTGCGCAGTCTGCATCCTCCCGTGAGCGAACTGCTCGCCGGAATTTCCTCCGAAAAACGAAATTCCGCGGCGCTACTCGGCTCCGCGCGCACGCTGTTTGCCGATCTCGCTATTCAACCGCAACGTCTTTACACCCTCGACGTCCTCTCGCGCACCCAGATCTGCGACGCGAGCGACTCTTCGGTCCTAACGCTCTCGCCGATGGCACAAACCCTTGACTTCTTCCGCGAAGATCGCCGCAACCCGGAACATTTTTTGACGTCGGTCCAACAAGGGTTTGGCTACTGGTACCGCGTCTGCCGTCCACGCGGAGAAGCGCTCGATCAGAAGATCATCAACGCATCGCTGAGCTGGCTCTTTGAGAATTGGGAACCGCTGCAGGACTTCTTCGAAACGCCTGAGAGTCGCGATCTCATTCGGCCGGGCCAGCGTCTCATCGCGATCGCCAGCCGTTACGCCAACGCCGACCGGCAGGACAACGCACTTCTCGTCTGGCTCTTCGCACACGAAATTCCCCAGACGCTCGTCGAATCCCTTCAGCGCGATCCACAAAAACTTCGCGCGTGGATTCATGGTTTCCAGGATCTCGCGCCGCTCATGCAGTCCCTGCCCGACACCTCGCTCAAAGTCAGTCCCGAGTTCCTCCACCTTGCGGAAAAAGATCCTTCTTGGGGTCTCTGGCTCGAAGCCGTCGCGCACGTTCCTCCCGAAGCGCTTCAGGAACTTTGGACTCTTGCTCAGACACTCACGCCGGGGGGTCTGAAGGATCTCGCCGATGGAATCGAAAGCGCCGAAGGTCAGGACCTCATCCGTTTCATGGAGTGGATCGTTAACGTGCGCGGAAAATTCGAAGCGCCGACGATCGAGACGCGCGTCCCTCCTCCCGTCGCCAACGAGGACTCTCCGGTCGCCGAACAGCTGCGGAATGCGCGGCGGATTCTTTCCGAATGTCTCGAGCAAGGCAACCTTTCCGTCGCCGAGAAATGTCTCGAAGCCAAAGGACTCCCGACGCCTCCCGCTTTTGTATCCGAACTCTGGAAACTTCATAGCGACAGTGCCGCTTTGAAGAGCGCCCAAGATCCCGACATCCTTCTTCTCTCGCAACCGACACTCGCAAAAAAATTCTGGAATCCACTTTTGAATTGGGTCCGCGATACCTCTCTCCCCATGCGCCCCACCGTCGACGTGATCGCGCAGCTGGGCGAGCTCGTGCGCCGCAATCCCAATCACGCCTGGAATGCGAGCTTGGACCAGGCGTGGACTCAGTTGCGTGCGACCGCGGCAGCCCCGCTCACACCCTCGGGCGCTGGCATGCGCTTCTATCGCAGCGAACGCTCGGAAGAGATCAATCCCGATTTCTTCTCGGACGTCGAGTTGCGTAACGTTCTGCTCGATCCCGCCTTTTTCAAAAAGGTGCTGAGCTGGATCACGGTGGACCGCTCGAGCTTGCCCGCGCGACGCTCCCTTCTCAAAATCAACGGGCAGCGTTTCGATATCAACTTCTGGACTCAAGAAGGTCGCCTCGAAAAAGTGAACGTGTCGTCCATCGAGGCCCTCGACCTTCTCTTCTGGGAACTTCAGATTCCCGTGATCAGCTCACCCCACATGATCCGGGGCGTCCTCGAATCGTGGGACACGCTACGAAGCCCCGACGATGTCAGAGCATGGCTCGATGCTAAAGACGGACTGCTCGGGTTCGGCATCGGTCTCGCGGGTCTCGTGAACGGACCCGGCGAAGGACTGCGCCGCCGTCTCGAGAACGCACAAGCGGTGGTACGCGGACTCCGCGCGCACGGCGAACAGCACGCCGACCTTATTCGCGCGACCGCAGTGTTGTCGCTCTTCAAAGATTCGCGCGGACGTTTCACCGACGCGACGGTGAAATCGCTGATGGCTCTTCATCAGTTCGGTTTCATGCATCTGCTCACGACCGTTTTTGATCCCAAAAGTTCATGGGCCTCGCGTTTAGAATCGACTGATCGCCTTCCGATCTCCGATCGTGTGATCGAATCACTTGCGATTCAGTTGCGTAGGATGCTCGACCGTACTCCGACCCAAGACTTGAGCGCGCTCGCAGCGTCGCAGCTTCGCCAGGATCTGTGGATACTGCGCGCCGCTACGGCATCGTTCATGAAAATCGCCCTGGAAGATCCCGCCGCGCTGACGCTCTTCGACAAAGAAAACGTTGCGTTCTCACGCCTCCTTGACGACGCCCACTCAAAAGTCTTCCTGCCTTGGGCCCAGGCTCAGCGAGGAAAACAAGATTCCGTGCGCGACAGCGATCTGCTTCGCCTAAAGAACATCATCTTCGGCTTGAACGCGACGCCCAAGATAGCTTGGCTCCTGCTGCTCACTGACCTTGTGAAAAGTCCCGAGCTCGACGCCTTTTGGCCCCAGATTTCGCAGCTTTCACGCGCGGATGTCGAACGTCTCACGCGCTGGCTCGAAAGCGGAATTCCTGAGCGCCTTCTGCGCTGGAACACTCTTCTCCAAGTCCAAAATCCTGACGCAAATCCACGCTAAGTCTCCGTCTCGGTGCCCGCTCGAGTATTGCCCCCGTCCATCGAAAGCTTTATTCTTAAAGATATGAATTTCTCGCACACGCCCCGCGCGCTCGTCGCAATTCTCGCGCTGCTCTCGTGGCCGGCGTTCGCGAAAACCGGTTTCCTCGACCCGCAAAGCGGTATGACCTTGGGTCTCGGAACTTATGAACACTCTATCGCGGGTGAGAACCTTTTCGACCCCGTGCCTGCCCTCGCTCCGAGCGGAACGACCATCGCAGGGTCCGACACGCTTCGGCTCTTGCCCGCAAAGATCGGTTTCTTCACGACACGCGGCAATGCCGAGGTCGAAGGCTACTTCCGCTACATGCTCAACCAGCGATCGCCCTGGACGGCTTCGGGCGGCCAGGACGGAACGGGCTACACAACCTTCCGCAGTTACGGCGCCGGTCTCAACGCTGGCGTTTCCTTCCTTCAGGAAAGTGGTTTCCAGATGAAGGCGACGCTCAACGCCGAGTACGTTCTTCAACGCGCTAGCATCGAGTTCCGGGGAAGCTCGACGACCGATACCGCTCAACTCGCCACCAGCTCGGTGCTTACCGGCGCGGGAATTCAGCCGGAGCTCTGGCTGGGAGATCTTTGGGTGCTCTCGCTCTTCGCAGGCTACCAGTACGGATTCGCACGCACGTGGAACGTCTCCAAGAGCACGACCTTCATGGGACGCAGTTTTTCCCAGGGCGGACTCGACGACGCAAACGGCGTGGCAGCGAAGGCCCAGTTCGGCGGCTTCCTGGCCGAGCTTGCTTTGAAGTTGAATTTCTATAAATGAGCCTCATTCTGAGCTCTATTTAATTCAATCTTAACGAGCCTCTCTACCCCGTCTGTCGATACACTAGAAGAGTGAGACTCTTCTTAAAATCACGTCTGACGTGGTCCCTGGTGCCGTTGCTTTCGTGCGCCCTGATCTCACCTTCGGCTCGAGCGGTCGACACCGCCGCTCTGGCCAGCACGGCCGTGCAAGGTGCGATGAGCATGGCGATGCTCTCGGCTATGGACACCGGTTTCTCGGCGGCAGACTGCGTGTGTAATGCGGATTCGACGACCTGTAAGACTGGAGCTGCGGGTTTCTGTGCTGCGCTGGCACTCAACGTCGTGTCAATGGCTCTGGGCGTCGCTCAAGCTCTAGCCGCAGGGAATACGCAAAGCGCCGTTCAAGGACAAGACGGTGCTGGCGGGTACGACGCCAACGGGAACAAGA
Source organism: Bdellovibrionota bacterium (assembly GCA_039920645.1). GTDB lineage: Bacteria > Bdellovibrionota > UBA2428 > UBA2428 > UBA2428 > CAMCVE01. The sequence goes on from JBDSDI010000081.1 coordinate 13,856, forward strand.
TCGATGTGCCAACGATCCCACCTTTTACGCCGACGACCATCCCCAACACCTTCAAAGCTGAATGCGCAAAACCCAATCCTCCGAAATACCTTTGCGAAAATAATGGCTTCGAGCTCGCGAAAATCGATCTCACAAAACTAAAAACACTCACTGAAACCGGGAAAGTCGTTCTAACCCCGGAACAGCTCGCCGGCATCGATAGCGCCGAGAAAAAAATCGCAGCCATCCAAAAAGGTGACTACGCGGGCGCACTGGGCGCAGCGGGTGCTGCCAATGGATCAGATTTCTCCGATTACGCGTCTCAGACCTCGGGACGCGCGGGAAGCGCGGGAGCTCTTTCGTCGCC
>JBDSDI010000082.1:0-8803 GCA_039920645.1 Bdellovibrionota bacterium
AGGGACGATGAACAAGTTAAAAAAATGGCGCGGTCAGGCGATGGTAGGAGCTCTTATGACGACCGTGGCCGTCGGGTTGCTGGCCGTCGCGGTTCCCAAAGTCGTTGGATATCTCAACGACCGTAACCGCGCGCTCAAAGTGAAATCGGTGATGATGGCAACAGAGGCTTCTCTTCGATCCAAACTCGCGCGCAGTGATAGTTTTACGTGCACGACTACGGGCTGTACGATCGCGATCCCGCTCTCGATGATGCAACGAGGGAGCGTGAACTTCAATCCGGTCCTCGGAACCGAGTGTCCCGCAGGAATGCCTAGCGGCTGCGGAGTTGAGATCAGATCCCAGCCGGCCGTAGGAGGCCGCATGAAGATAGTCCTTCATTACGAAGCTAAAACACCGAAGGTTTCCGATTGGGATTTCATGGTAGATATTCCCGCTCATGGTGACAATGAACCCCAATGCCCCCCTTCAGGAAATACGGCAGCGGTGGTGTTCGGTGGCATCGATGCCGACGGAAAAGCGATTTGTCGTAGTCTCGACGCCGAATGCCCTGCCGGAAGCTTCGTGGATCACTACGATCCGAACACCCTTCATTCCCATTGCACTTCTCTGCCGTCGACGTTGGTCGTGTGTCCCAATGACAAGTTCATCGATCGGGTGAAGTGGAAATGGAACAGCCAAGGTGCGTTCACGGTCGATTTCAATCCTGCTTCTGATTGTCGCAAGAGAAAGGACTCGTCATGGTAAAAATTATTCGCAATTACCGGAGCGGTATGAGTCTAATATCCGTCGTAGTGGGCGCCTCAATCGCGGCAGGCGGTCTTGTCATATCGAGTTCGCTCATGAAGAGCTCGAGCGATAAAGAGATGCGGATGCGCCACCAACAAGTCGTTACGAGCCTGCACTCACTGGGGCTCGAACGCATTGCAACAGGTCCCGTTGGGGACTATTTCAAGGCCGCTATCAAAGCAGACTCCGCGCATCGGGCGTGTTTCTTCGAGGCCGGCGCTCTGGGCGCTGGCGGAAACTGTCGTGTTACCTACGGATTGCCGGCGAGTGATGACGATGCCTGGCAAAATTTACCCGATATCAAAGCGGCCGACGGAGTGACCTCTCTGATCTTTAACGAAAAGTCAGGCGTAAACAGCGGCGATACTTGCACGGGTTCGGCCTGCGTCGCAGAACGTAAGGTTTCTTACAGATGGTCCTGCGTCGTTGCTCATTGTACGGGCATCGAGTTTCGAGTGACGACACGCTATATGGGAAAATACAGCGGCATTACGCCCACGCGCGAAGGGAAAATATTCTTTTCGAAGTCTGCCCTGGAAGGGAACCGATCCTATACCTACGACGCTTCTTGCACCGGAGACTTTCTTGTCGGAAGCGTGAGTGTTAAAGAAGGAATTATTTCCTGCAAATCTCTTCCTCTGAATCAATGTGGTAACGGGGCAGGGGGACGGGCCACGGTTCTCAATAATTTTGCCACGACCGGATCCTGTGCGACCACACTCATCGCCCAGGTTCCTGGAACCAAGCCTCAGGGCTTGCGGCGTGTTTCACTCTTCGACCGGGAGTTGACGTGGGTGGCGCCGAAGGGCGCAGCTCCCGAGCCCTTCTGCGGTGAAAATGCCAAAGTCGGAATCGTTATTGGTAAAAACTTTGATAAAACAAAAGGCCACAATTACGGCGACGATTTCAGTTGGGATAAGGTTCAGGACGGTCTCCCCTATCCTTGTGAGATTGAGTACTCGTATCACGTCAACCTGTGTGGAAAGGGAAAAGAAGCACGTGTTAAAGTGGACAACTCCCAATGCCCGCGCGATGTGTACACTGTCAAGCTCGTCCAGGTTTCGGGTAGCAACGCAATTAAATGTTCAGGGAGCAACAGCGATGTGACCTGTACGATGAAAAGTGATGGGTGTGCCGACATGGACAACGTTAATTTCGTTTGTTTCTTCGACAAGAACGAAGCGAAAAAAGCGAAGTTGAGGACGACATGGAACCATTCTGATCTTTGTGACCATGACTGCAACAGTCACTTCCAGTGGAAATGAGTTTCTCCCCAAAGTCTGTCGAAGTTTTCAGACACGCGCTTTAGGATTTTTTAGCGGTGGCCGTTTTGGTAGTCGCCGTTTTTGCCGTTGCGGTCTTCTGAGTTGCTCGCTTGAAAAGCGTCGCTTCCGTTTCAGGAGGGATATCGAAGAAGTCGACATCACCGGTTTCGATGTCGTAGACGCCGCCAACGATCAAGACCTCGCCGCTGCTGACCTTTTCCTCGAGGAAGCGGCTCCCATGGCGCAGGTGGTGGGCCGACGCAAGGACATTCACGCGAACCGCTTCACGAAGCATCTCGCGCCGTTTCGTGGGCGTCTGTTTTCCTTTGGCGAGGTGCTGCACATGAGGACGAATACGTTCGACGATGTCTTTTACGTGCTCAGCGGGTAAAGCCTTTTTGCCATCGATGCTATCGAAAGTCGCCTGGATGGCTCCGCATTCGGTGTGGCCCATGACCACCACCAGACGTGCGAGCGTCGTAGCCGCTGCGAACTCAACGCTTCCGATGAGAGAAGGCGCCACCACATTGCCTGCGACGCGAATAATGAAGAGATCGCCAAGACCTTGATCAAAAAGAATTTCGGAAGGCGCGCGCGAATCCGAGCAGGAAAGAACGATGGCAAAAGGGCCGCGTGATTTCAGCAGAAGTTTGCGACTGTCGCGGTGACCAGCAAGGAGTCCCGTGTTTCGGTTCTTCACGAAACGTTTGTTTCCTTGAACGAGTCTCAGAAGCGCTTGAGGTGCGGGAATCGGTTTAAGTTTAGCCATACTGAAGCTGGAATTTGTCACGGAATCGAAGCGATTCCAAGAAGAAATTAAGAAATGACTCTCGCAAAAATTCACCCCAAGCTCCGGAGCCATGATGCATTTTCTCAGGCTCGAGCACATTCGTTTTGAGACACGCCACCCCGTCGCGAACTGAGCCCCCGCTTTAAGAGATCACCGAGGACTTCGCGGCAGACGAACGCAGAAAGAAGTGGGGCGGCCTTCTTCCAGATAAATTTGGCCGCGGTGGGAGCTGACGAGGCCTTTGGAGATGCTGAGGCCCAGGCCCGTTCCCTTACCGACGTCCTTGGTCGTGAAAAAAGGATTGAAAATTCTATCGGCAACTGCGACGGGAACACCGGGGCCGCTGTCCCGGAAACAGACGACAATTTCGTGCTGAGTCGCTTCGATGCCGATTGCGATCCATTTTTCTGAAGACTCCACGACGGCGTCTACCGCATTGTTGAGCAAATTCAAGAAAACCTGACACAGTTCTCCTGGCCGACAGTCGACGAAAAGTTCTTCCTGCGGAGCTGTCCGACGCACAGCGATTGAGCGATGCTTGATTCTTTCGCCGCAGAGCTGTAATGCGTCGTCAACAATAGCGGACACGTCCCAGCTTTTGAATGGATCCTGCGAGGAATCCCTCGAGAAAGTTCGGAGTCCCCTGATGATCTTGGCGATACGTTCGACCAACAGACCGATATCGTCGAGTTGCGAGACCAGTTCTTTTCCGCTCGGATCTTGGGATTCTTTGAGCTGATCCGAAATATTCGAGCTGATCAACAGGATTGCTCCCAAAGGCGTGTTGATTTCGTGAGCGATGCCGGCCGCCATCTCGCCCAGAGCGGACATCTTGCTGGACTGCACCAAGCTGCTTTGAGTTTCGACCAATTTTTCCAGGCCCTCGTCCAAAGTTTGATTGGCCTTGCTGAGTTCTGCGATGCTGGTCTGAAGCTCCTGCGTTCGTTCAACCACCGCATTTTCAAGTTCCAAAACATGGTTGCGGACCTGGTGCGACAAGTTCCACTTCGAGGTCAGGCTCAATGCCATCTGTCGCACCGTAATCGGATCGAAAGGCTTCTTGAGGATCAGCAGCTGGTCTGTACGGCCCAGTCGCTGGTTAATCTCATCGCTTGAATAGTCGGAGTAGGCCGTGCATAAGACGATCTCCGCATCCGGACACGATTCCCAAATCCTTCGTGTGGTCTCGATGCCGTCGATTCCGGGAGGCATTCTCACGTCCATAAAAATCAGCGCGAAAGGCTTTCCGGAGCGGGCCGATTCCGTAGCTTTTAGAACGGCTTCTTCTCCCTGATCCGCAAAATCGAGCTCGAAGACTGTGCTTGATGTTGTGATGGGTTCAGCCGAGATTTTTTCCTCGCTCCCAAAAAGCGAGGCTTCAAGTCTGTCGAGCTCCACATGGGACTCGGGCCTTGAACTCAGAATCTTACGGAAGTCGGAGTGGATCTCCTTATTGTCGTCGACGATGAGTATTCTGCGATTGTTCGACATCGTATTCTTAACCTTCTTTAAGCGGGGGAAGGGATTCCGAAACTTAGCACGAAGGTGGCGCCTTTCCCGAGGCCTTCGCTATGGACCGTGAGACTTCCGCCCAGTTCTTTCATCGTGTTGGCACAGAAGTGCAGACCAAAGCCGTGTCCGCTTTGCTTGGTAGTGAAGCCGTGGTTGAAAATTTTCTTCAGGTTTTCGGGTGAGATGCCTACGCCGTTGTCGGAAATTTCGAGCCGGACTTCGTTTGCCGATGAGCTGATGCTCAGCTTCAGGATACGGTTTCCCTCTTCGTTCGCAGCGAGGGCTTCTCTCGCGTTTTTGATGAGGTTGATGAGAACGTGCGAGAATCTGACTCTTGGAATCTTCAAGGGCGGCGCATCTTGGAAATCCTGGACGACCCGCACGCCATGGCTTTCGAGAATACGCTGTCTAACGCCCAGTGCTTCGATAACAAGCTCGGCCAGCGAGACCTGTTCGGAAAAAAATCCGCCTTTCGCATAGCTCTGCTGATCCTGAATGACGACCTTGACCAGTTCCAGACTCTTGCGCAAAACCTCAGCCTCGCCGCTCAGGATTTCCATTTCCAAACGAATTTTTTCGCCGATCATGACGTAGTAGTCCGGTAGCGAGGCCGCCTTCGGGTCCTTCGCGAAGAAATCCGGAAGCTCAGACTTGTGCTCGGTCAATAGGGCATTGGCTTTGGCGAGGCCCGATATTTTCGAATTTTTCGTGGTGCTCAGAATGATGTCCGCAGATACGTTAGCGCTGTTGACGATGTTTCCGATATTGTGCAATACGGACGTCGAAATTTCCGCCATTCCGGCGGCATGCGCATTTTCGAGAGCCGAGCGCTGGGCCTCTTCAAGCTGCACGGTGCGCTCTTGGACGCGTTGTTCGAGGGCGAGGTTGAGGGTTTCGAGATCTTTTTTTGCGGCACTGAGATCGTTATTAGAATTGAGCAAGCGTTCGGACATCTTGTTGAACGACGCCACCAAATCACCGATTTCGTCTTCAGATTCGATCGGGATCGACACTCCGAGATCCAAGACGCCCTCGCTCAAATCGGTGAAAACGCGGGATACTCGCGTCAGAGGTTCGGCGATGTTGCGATTAATCAGAGGGATGAATAGTGCAACGATGATTGCGATGATTCCAAGCGCAAGTCCCACGAGCAAGACGCCGTTTTCAGCAATTCGTTGAACAGTCTCCGCACGTGGAAGACTCGCCGATACGAATCCGACGGCCTTGCCACCCACCTCGAGAGGCGCCACCCACGTGTCGTAGGATGCCCCTGCGCTATCCTTGAGCTGCGTGACATGATTTGTCACATGATCGTCGCCGAGGATAAGGTCGGGAAAAGAAAACTGACCTTCTCCTTCTTCCCCTTTGACGGAATAAAGATTCAGATGCACACCCAAGTCACTGTCGAGTTCTTGAAGGTTCAAGTCTAAGGGCTTTTCAATAACGAATTTCGCGATGGGCAGTCCTTCAGTAAGTCCGTAGTTCGGGTCGGTGAATGGACTGTCAAAATCGCTGGTTATTGAAAGCAGAAGCTTCTTGTTGCGAAGAACGAGAAAGTTGGGATGTTCGAGCGGCCGGAAGAGAAGCGCGGGAGAAGCGGCGGAAGGGGCAAGATACTTTGCCTTGGAAGTATTCTGATCGAAGACGATACGCAGCGCAAAACCTTGATCGGCGGCTTCTTCTTTCAGATAGACTTCGACTTTGTCGGCATGAAGAGAGCTTTGCAGCTCAGAAACACGTTGCAGCACCGCATCCTCCGCGAAACCGATTAAAGCCGTCGAATTAAAAAGTCGCGGAACATCCTGGAATTTCGAAAAATTGGAAATGGTCGTCAGGTCGCCGGTCAAGTGCTGTTGGAAAGAGCGTTGAAAGCTGGCAACTGCCGCCTGAAGACGATCCACGTTTTGCTTTTGGATTTGGCCCCAGGTCATTACGGCGGCACCCGTGGTTACAAGAACGGCTACGAAAAAAACTGAAAGAGCGATGAAAAAACTTAACTTCGCTTGAATCGTTTTCAGACGACGGGGCAACATGCGATCAATCGACTTTAGGATTCAGGAAACTTTGGATCTCCGTTGAGTCGAGATTCTCTTTGGTGACGATGATGGTGCCGGTATCGAATTTTTTCTGGACCTTTTTTCCGTTGATCGCGTCGACGGCCGCCTTGACTCCGAGGTAACCCATGTTGAAGGGATTCTGCATGATCACGGCGGAAACCTCTCCGGTGCGTAACGCTTCCAGGCACATCTCGGGCTCATCGACTCCCACGAGCTTGATTTTTCCGGCCTTACCGATCTTTTTCATGGAGAGGTAGAGATTCTGGAATGCATTCCAGTTAACCGCAAAAATTCCGTCCAAATCAGGATTTTTTTTGATCAGTTCTTGAGCGGCCAATAGCGCCGTCACGGACGTGGGTCCCGCATAGATTTTCGTGGTAACGACTTCGAACTTGCCAAGGTGTTCGGCTTCTTTGATGAAGCCCTGACTGCGACCCTCGGTGGTCGGAATGTTTTTCATGAAACGAAAGACGGCGACCTTGGGCTTCTTGATGCCGCTCAAGGCTTTTGCCATTTCCCGGGCCCCCAAAGCTCCCGCGTTGAGATTGTCGGTGGCTAATGTGGAAGTAACCTGCGACGACTTCACCGGTGAATCGACCACGACGACATGCTTGCCTCGCGCGATCGCTGCTTCGATGGACGGGAGCAGACCTCGCTCCTCGATGGGTGCGAGCACGATGGCGTCGGCGCTCCCGATAAAACTCTCTACGATCTCCGCCTGCTTGGAGACTTCATCTTCGGTCGCGGTTCCCGCCCAGAAAACTTGGGCGTTCAATTCGCGAGCGGCTTTCTGTGCACCGGCTTTCATTTTAAGCCACCACGCAATGTCGGACTTAGGAATGACCGCGATCTTGTATTTCGGAGCCGCTCTTGAAATGCCGCTGAATAGAAAAGTGGAGAGGCAAAGAAATTTTAACCACCTCGCGGTGCAGGTATTTTTCATATTCTTCGAGAATATCAAGCTCCTTCCATAAAACAATGCGAGCTCTGCCAAGAATCCTGGAACATGACGCCAGGCCTTGTGCATGGATAGGGAGTGATTTAGTTTTGCATTCATGAGATTTTCAAAAAAATCAGTTCTCGTTTTTTCAATTCCGGCTTTTCTGGCGTCCTTCTCCGTGGCCCATTCCGCCACGGCAGATCAGCTGAACTACGAAAGCTACTTCCGCTCGGGAATCGGACGCAATGACAAGGGCGGCGCTCAAACCTGCTTCTCGAACCCCTTGGCCGGAGGACACAACGATTTCCGTCTGGGTAACGAGTGTGGCGCCTATGGAGAACTTTCGTTGCGCGCGACCCCCGTTAAGGGTGCGGAGAACGAGCCGTCCTTTGCCGCCACGACCATGCTTTCGTTTAATTTTCCAAGCAACACGGACGCAACCTCGTCGAATGTAGGAGTCGTCCAACTCTTTGCGGAGGGTAGCCATCTTTTCGGCAAAGACTACGGCGCGTGGATCGGCCGACGCTACTACCGCGACATCGATGCCCATATGGATGATTTTTTCTATTATGGAGGTGTCGCGGGAGAAGGTGCGGGCATCACTCATGTCGACGTGGGCAATGGCACGCTTAGCGTCGCGCTTTTCCTGCCGACCTTGAATGACGCCACTCCGTTCTCGACACCGCCGACGACCGTGTCGACATCGTCTGAGCGCGGTGTTCCCCAAGGACGCTACCTTGACCTTCGCCTCTCGGACTTCGCATTGAACGAAAAAAACCATCTGCATTTTTGGTTGGGCTTTGCCGATCAAAGCGAAACCACGATCACGGGTGGGACTTTGGTGGGTCAGACTTTGGGTAATTTCGTGGGCTACCTGGCGGGTTCGCGTTATCGGAGCGACTTGGAAAACGGCACGAACGATCTCGCTCTTGTGTACGGAAAGGGTTTGCTTTCGCGTTTGAATACCGGCGATGTCGTCGGACATACGGTGGGAGACGCGATTGGCGGCTCTTCGAATTTACGCATTGTCGATCACGCCACTTTTGAGCACGAAACCTGGGCCATGCATGCGCTAGCGCTGGCGGAACTACGGCAGGACTTTTTTGCCAAGTCTAAAAAGGGTTGGTATTTCAGCGCCGGAATCCGTCCCGTTTATTTCGTCACCGAAAATTTTCATGTCGCAGTGGAACTCGGTCATGATGAGGCCGAGGACGACGGATATCAAGGAGGCAAAACGCTACGATTGACCCGACTCACGATCGCTCCAGAAATTGTCGCAGCCAAGAAAATCTGGAGTCGTCCCGCGCTGAGATTTTTTTATTCCACGAGTTTTTGGAACAACGATGCCCGCGGACTCATAGGTACCGGAGCTTATGCCAACGACACGTCGGGTAATACGTGGGGATTCCAGGGTGAGGTTTGGTTCTAGGCCGCAGAATCCATTCAACTTCA
>JBDSDI010000083.1:0-5310 GCA_039920645.1 Bdellovibrionota bacterium
CAAAGGGCGCCTCGACATCGCGGAACCGTGAACGGCATCGTGCATCAGCGAGAAGTTTCGGAACATCAACACGGCGACCGCCGGAGCGGCAAGCAACGAGGATAAAATGAGGTTCGGAACCTGAGTCGCCGCTGCCCAGATCCAGGAAAAGATGAGAAAGTCCTTCAGGAAATTCTCGAGGAGAATCGAAACTCGGGGAGTGGCGAGCGCGCGGGACCTGATTTTAAAGAATTTGTCCTTGTCCATTCAGAAGACCTATCGACAAACAGAGCTTATTTATAGACCCGCGAAGACTCGTTAACAAACAATTCATATATATATGGACTCTGACCCAGCACTAAGAAAAATTTACCTATCAGGTCCCTGAGAAAAAGAAGCCGACGACCGATAACTTTCACGATGACTCAAAAGCCTGAATACCTGATCGTTGACGAAGTCCGCTCCTTTGCCCGCGGAACTCTGCTTCCGAATGCGGGAGCACGTGACAAATCAGAGAGCTTGCACAAGTCGGTCTACGACACACTCTACGATCTCGGCGCCGTTAATACGGCCTTACCTCTTTCTCAAGACGGGACGGCGTGGTCGACTTGGGATATCAGTCGACTCTTCACGGAAATTGGCTACGCCTCTGCAGGTGTCTGCTCGTCATTCACCGGAATCCTGCTGGGTTCCTTCGCGATTTCCGAGTTTGCGACGCCTTCGGTGAAAAAGCATGTCTTCGGTGACTTGAAGACCAAGAAGCCTCTCTTCTCGCTCGCGATGACCGAGGACAACGCAGGTTTCGACGTCGCCCGCATCACTACCGTCGCGCAGCAAACGAGCGACGGCTTCAGAATCTCCGGCAAGAAATCCTACGTTTCGAACGCGAGTTTCTCGGAACACTTCGCCGTCTTCGCGCGGACGTTTTCTACGACCGGTGAAGCCCTCGGAATTTCATGCTTCTACATTGCGCGCAATACGCCCGGGCTCGAGCCCGGTCGACGTTACAAGAAACTCGGTCACCGCGAGTCGGACACCGCCGAGCTAGTGCTCAAAGATGTCGAAGTCCCTACGGAAGCCTTGATCGGTGAACTCGGACGCGGTCTCGACGTTCTGATGCGATGCCTGGGTCGAACAAAAATTTTTCTTGCCGCAAGTTCACTTGGGGTCATGAACCGCGCCCTGGATCTTGCGATGACTCACCTTTCTTCCCGCCGCAGGGCTGATAAGTCGCTGCTCGACAAGCCCGCTATCCAGCATGCCATGATTCGTCTCATGGCCGAGCGAGAGTCGCTCCTACTTACGATAGAAAAAGCGGGCGAAGAATGGGACAAGGGCGGACTTTCGCATCCCTTCAGCAACGTCGCTAAACTTCTCGCTGCCGATCTCTGCGTGAGAACTTGCACTGAAGCCATGGAATGGGTCGGCGCAAGCGGATACGTGGACGACCACGAAATCTCCCGACTCTACCGCGATGCAAAGCTTTTCGAAATATACGAAGGGTCTTCGCTAGTCCTCGAAACCCAGCTCATCCATCAATGGATGCCGAAAATTCAACACGAGTCCCACCTCAAGAAAGCCGCTTGAATGAAGCCGCATCCTCTCAGCTCTTCTTGGAGCAATCCTCAAAATTGGCGCTACGTTCTTTTGGAGGGCAGTCCGGAAGGCCAAGACGCGGCCTTGTACTCGGAAGCCTATCGACTCTGGAAAGAAGTCTGGGGAGCGACTTTCCATGAGGTCGATTCGACCCGCCCTTTCTTCTCGGACAATTTCTCCCGACAAAATGAGATCGGGGCGCTTTTTTCGGGCAACCGCTGCCTAATGCTGAGTGGATTCCGCAAAGTGGATCTTGAACTCAGCGCGACGCGCGATGATTCGTACTTCGCGCCTTGGTCCGATGCCTCCCTACAAACCTTGAAACGCGAAGGAAGGGTGATCCTCATCGGCAACCAGATCACCCTCGACCCGCAGGTCCGCGGAAAGGACTTCGGTCCCTCGATGAAGGACCTGATCGTATCGCTCTCGATCGCGCGATTCCTCGATTCACCGTGTTCCGCGATGGCGGGCTCGATGCGGAGCCTCAAGGGAATGAACACACTCGCGATTCGTCACGGCGCGACCCTAATTCCGCAAGAAATCGAAATTCACGGCGAAACATCGGAGATCTTCGCGTTCTACCGAAGCAGCTATTCCGCGGGAATTCCGCTGATGGCGGAATTGGCCCAAACACTTTGGCAGTCGCGCCAGAATGCACGGCTTCCTCATTCTTGGCAAAAAAAGAAAGTCGCCTGAACGGCCCGACAAGGCTTCAGATGAAGCGAAGATTCGAGACGTCGATATCCGTTACGGGAGTACCGGAAGAAGTGAGCATGAGCCCCTGGATCTCATCGCCAACCTGATCAAAAAGCGGGATCAGGTATTTGAACTGGATTGCATAGAGACGTTTGTCCGCGAGCAGACGCTCTCTCATGAAGTTCTCGCCGAAAAAACATTTCTTCGAGGTCGCGCCCTTAAGAACATCGACCTGCCACTGGTGGAGATCTTTTTCGACAAAAGAGGCACGCTCATAAAGAGCGAACCATTCGTACATCATGACTTCGAGGAGGGAGTAGCGGCAGTAGTTGAAAAATTCCAGATTTCGGAAAATCTGTAGGCCGTCGATCGAGTACATTTCAACGACGTCATCTTGCATGATCAGATCGATGTCTTCGTCGCGAACGCGCATCTTGTACTTGTCGAGGGCGCGCTTCGCGGCTCGGCGAGTGTCGGCTTGTCCCTCTCCAAAACAAAGTAGAACCTCATCCAGCGCATCGATGTTCTTACGAACTTTTTCCTGTTCGGGACGGGAAAGAGCCAAATAGTCTCTCACGGAAACTGGGCTCGTCGCTTCGACCTGCGGCCCGAGACGTCCGATGCGCGCGGCCAAGGACCGCAGTTCAGGGACGATTTCGGGTTCGTGGTTCGAAACGATTTCAAGTTGCATTCTAAGCCCTCTTGGATTTCGAAGCCCGACGTGGGGTCAGCAACTCGCTCAGGACGCGTTTGTTTTCTTCCGTAATCACGTCGGTCACTTCTTCTGGATCGAGTTTGAGAATCTTGATCATCGGACGCAACGAAGCCATCGGAGGAGCACAAACTCCACGCTCCCAGTTGGACACAATCTGGGCACTGGAGAAGCCGAGGGCCGTAGCGAGTTCGGACTGGGTCATGCCGGCGTCAATACGTTTTTGGCGGAAATACTTAGATGTAAATTCAAATTTTTGCGACACGTCGATCCTCTTAGCTGGACGCCAGGAGTTCTTCAACTCCATCTTTTGCTTCCCGAATAGGTAAAACCCGGAAGCAGCTTTTCCCCTCATGAACAACGTCGATCCCAATTTCTTTAAGCTTATGTCTTAAATGAGAAAAATGGACGTTGATCGTCTTGGTATGAACGAGCGTCCCTCCCCAAATGCTATCCAGAAGCTCGCTTTTCTTGAGGGAGCGGTTCGGGGATCTCGCGAAACACGCGAGAATGCGAAACTCGACGCTGGTAAGTTCTCGACTGCATCGTCCCAGGTGGGCCACGGTGAACTTTACCTCGTCGATTTCGAAGATGTCGTTTTTTCTCTTAGGGACGGACGCAAATTTGAGCATTGAGAAATATAAACAAATATTGTTTTTTTACACAACCGCTAATTCGAAAGTCTTGGTATTTTTGTTTAGAGTTTATCTGACGGTTTTTCTTCCACTAGCCTAAAAGCCTTGCGCCCGCTATAAAGCCTTCCCGATGTCCTCACCTTCAGCACGGCGCATTCTGTATGAACAAAAGACTCCCGTTCAAGACGGTAATCTTCAAGCGCGCGCTGGACTGATCAAAACGCCTCACGGCGAAATCCAAACACCGATCTTCATGCCCGTCGGCACTGTCGGCACCGTGAAAGCCATGCTCCCACGCGATCTGGAAGAAATCGGCGCCCAGATCATCCTCGGAAATACCTATCACCTCTGGATTCGTCCCGGCGAAGAGACGTTGAAAGCCGTGGGGGGACTCAGAAAATGGATGGCCTGGAAAGGCCCGCTCCTCACCGACAGCGGCGGCTTTCAGGTTTTCTCTCTTTCGAAAATTCGCAAAATCCGTGAAGAGGGCGTTGAGTTTCGAAGCCACTTGGACGGCTCCAAACTATTCATGAGTCCCGAAAAATCCATCGAGATCCAAGAAACGATCGCCAGCACGATCATGATGGTCCTGGATGTCTGTCCCGCCTTGCCCGCCGAGAGACCCCAACTTCAGGACGCTATCGATATCAGCACACGCTGGGCCGAGCGCTGCCTGAAACACCGCCATCCCGAGGCCGGAGCTCTTTTTGGAATCGTGCAGGGAGGCCTCGACCGCGACCTTCGCCTCGCTCATATCGAGGTGCTCTCTAAAATGACCGCACCGGACCGAAACGGTAACGTTCAGGAATTCGATGGTATTGCTCTCGGCGGCTTCAGCGTCGGAGAAAAGCCCGAAGAAATGTATCCGGTACTCAGAGATATCGTTCCCGCCATGCCCGCCGACAAGCCGCGTTATCTTATGGGCGTCGGAACTCCTCGCGATCTTCTGGAAGGCGTGGCTGCAGGCATCGACATGTTCGATTGCGTGCTTCCCACGCGCAATGCCCGTAACGGGACGCTCTACACCTCTGATGGCGCGGTGCGCATTCGCAGTCAGCGTTATCAGCGCGATACTACGCCCCTAGACCCTCGATGCGCCTGCTACACCTGCCGCAATTTCACGAAAAGTTACCTACGCCACCTCCACCACTGCAATGAAATCACCGCCTCCACGCTATCGACGATTCACAACCTCAGCTATTTCCTCCAGCTCATGCGAGACGCTCGCGCCTCCATCCTCGAGGGACGTTTTGCCGAGTTCCGAAATGCCCGGCTCGAAGATTGGCGTCGTGGCGAAGAGATGTTAAAGCTCTAGAAGCAGTTTTTTATGAGCTGCAAATAGGCCCTTGGAGGATCTCACCATGTTGAAATTTCTTACGTTGAATCTGCTGTTCGTTTCTCAAGTCTGGGCGATGGGCGCTGCTCAAACCCCCGGAACCCAAGCCGCTCCGAACAGTTTCCTTATGCAGCTTCCGATCATGCTCGCGCTTTTCGGACTCTTCTACTTCGTACTGATCCGCCCCCAACGCCAACAACAGAAAAAACACCTCGAGTTCATCTCGAGCATCGGCAAAGGTGACGAAGTCATCCTCGCCAGCGGATTCATCGGACGCATCGTCGGCCTGACGGATAAAGTTGCTTCCATCGAAATCGCTCAAGGCGTCGAAGTAAAAGTGCTCCGCACCCAAATCC
>JBDSDI010000084.1:0-7270 GCA_039920645.1 Bdellovibrionota bacterium
GGCGCTACATCTCTAAACCCTGGGAACCCGAAGACCTCATCCAGACCTTGCATCAAGGCGCGGAACGCACGCAGATGTCGCGCTCGCTCGATCGCTCGAAGAAAGAGCTCGAGAAAGCGCTCAACGAGCTCCGCGCCAAAGACTGGGCGCGCGAACGCCTGCTGCTGATTCTCCTGCACGAATTCCGCACGGCCCCGCAGATCGTCGAAAATCTTAAGACCCTCAACGACGACAATGATCCTCAGGACAAAGTGCTTCGCGCGCAGTTCCTGGATAACCTCAACAAACGATTCAGCCTTATGGCTGGCGACATCAGCTTATTGTTGGAAGACGAGAAACGTTTCGCGGCGCTCGAGAAAAATCCCGTGTCCTTACTCGCGCTTCTCGAAGAACTCCGTATGAAACGTGCGATCGATCTCACGCAAAATCTCGATGAGGGGAAAACCGCCGCGGTCGTGTCCAACTCGCAGATGTTGCGCGAAGCTCTCGATCATTTCTACAAAGTCGTCGCGAGTAATTCGCGCGACGCCCGTCCGAGCGTAACTTTGGAAGAACTTTCCGGCCAATACTTCGTGAGTTTCCGAATCGAAACGAAGCTTCCGCCTTTGCTTCCGAAAGGACTCGAGAAAGCCGCCCTTCACGCCGAGCTCGCCTGGACGGCGCTCCTGGAACCTTTCGTTGGACTCGAAGCGTTCGAACATCATTCGACCGGACTGCGCGTGGAAACCGCCCGCTGGGTCCGTTTCCTCAACAGCCAAGGTTTTCGTCCCGAGTTCCAGATTTCCGGAAACGGCGCGACGGTAGAACTTCTCATTTCCTTCAAATCCGCGCCCTGAGACTGGCCCGCATCTTGTAAGGGCCGTCCTACGATGGCTCTTCTTAGCTCCTCACTCATCCTCGGCGGCACACTCTTCATCTCGACCTCGCATCCAGCCTTCATCAAGAACACCCGCGCCGAGGTCTGGTTCTCGGATCCCCAAGCGCTGTCGGCTCAGTCGATGGACGGAGGCCTGCTCCTGCGGGCCAAGGACGCCACCACCGGACTTCAAGCCGTGGGACTCGACGCCGTCGATGGCACGCGCCTCACAGGCCTCCAGAACGTATCGGACGAAAACTACGCCGCCCTCACGCGCTGTCCTCAGGCCCCCGTGAGCGGTTCCGCTACGGGCCTGCTTGTGCGCGCCGATACGAAGGACATCTCGAGCACACTCGGCTTTCTCTTCGACTGCGCTTTTTCGGAGCTGAGACTCACCGAAGAGCAGACCCAGGACCAGGTTCTCGCCAAGGGACTAGCGCTCAAGGAGTCCGAGGCACTCGCAGGAGGCTACCGCATTCTTTCGAGTTCCTGGCAGAACGGCCGACGCGTGCTCGTCATCGACGAGGCCCAGGCGGCTCATCCCCTCGCGCTCCGTCGCATATTCGCAGGCCTTTTTCCCTTTCTGGAAATCAGAGCGGGAAAATCGCCTCGGCCTGGCAATACGCTGATCTTCGAAGTGACGCTCTTCGAATTTTTCCGCAATGCCGCCTCAAAGATCGGCGCAAGCTGGCCCGAAAGTTTCCGCATCCTCAATCTCGAAGGAGATCCCTTCCGCAAACTCAATCCTGCACTCTCGCTCGGCCTCGACTTCGGCGAATCGCAAGGAGTCGCCAAAGTCCTCGCGCGTCCGCAGATTCGCGTAAAGGCCGGACAGAAGGCCCGCTTCCAAAGCGGCGGCGAGTTTCCTGTCCAGCTCGTGACGGAGAACGTGCAAACGACACAGTGGAAAGCTTACGGACTTATTCTGGATCTGGGCGTTCCCGAGGACACGCGCAGCGGCGCCGAAGAACTCAGCCTCGATTTCAAGGTAGAGCTCTCCGAACCCGACCTCAGTCGCGGTACGGAAAGCGTCCCCGGCCTCACAATGAAACGTCTCGAAAGCCGCTTCGACTTGCGCGTGCAAGAAACGACGGTTCTCTCGACGATGATTCAAAGCCGCAGCGGAGCGCTGCGTTCGGGACTTGCGGGACTCGGAAGCACTCCATTCCTGAAACACCTGTTCTCCACGAAGAGTACGCAGAGCCAAGAATCCGAACTCTGGTTCGCGATTCGTCCGCGTTGGGACGAGCGTCCGTGGCAAGAGGAGGATTCCATCGTTGCAGCCGATCAGCAAATCCGAAAACTCTGAGAGCGTGGACTTGGGCGCTCTTCTTGGTCGCGAAAGCGTGGAAGATATCGTAATTTCACCACGAGGGCTTTCCTATTACGAGAGCTTCTCGTGGCATGGCCCTTTCGCAAGTTCCGACTGCGAACCCAAACAGATCTGGTATCTCGCTAACAAAATCGCCGAAGAGGCCCGGCTTCAACTCGGCGTGACTCAACCGAGCGTCGACTCATTCTTGTGCGTCTCGCCGCAGGTCTGCTTGCGCGCCCACGTCGTCGTGGCTCCCCTCGTTTTCGAAGGACCCGAAATTACGCTCCGGAGGCTTCCATCGCTGGACAGATTTCGGCTCGAAGATTTCGATATGGATCCAACAATGCGAGAAAGACTCGAGCAAAGCGTGAGGCGCGGAGACTCGATTCTCGTGTCCGGAAGTACCGGTTCCGGAAAAACGAGCTTTCTCACCGCGCTCATGAAAAATATCTCGCCGTCCGAACGTGTCCTCGTTCTTGAAGACAGTCCCGAACTTCCCCTCCCTTCTCCGCTTTGCACAAAGCTCGTCTGCCAAAACAACCGTTTCGGATTCCGTGAGGGCGCTACCTGGACGCTGGAAGATCTCGTTTTTGAAAGTCTTCGTATGCGACCGGATCGCATCGTCGTGGGTGAATGCCGTTCTCGCGAAGCGCTCGCGATTCGTCAGGCCCTTCAGACCGGACATCGTGGAACGTGGACTACGATTCACGGCGCCAGCCCCCGCGAAGCGCTGATGCGCTTCGATGCCCTTTGTTCCTTAGCGGCCGAGACACCACGGGAGCGCGTGTGGGACCTGGTCATCCAGCTCGGCCGCAATCACGAAGGACGACGCGCAATTGTAGCTCTCGATTTTCGCGAGGAGGAAACGCTATGAACTCTCTGGAAATCCTACGAGACGCTTTGGACGTCGCGCTTCTACGGATCGAGTCGGGACAACCGCTTGCGAAAGCCGTGGCGGACGCCCCTCGCTTCGAATGCGAGAAAGACTGGGTGGAAAGATGGACGGAGCTTCGCTCACGCCTTCTCAGAGGAGAATCGTCGGCACTCGAGGGCCTGACGCAGTTTCGGCGTTCCGTCGATCTCCAATTAAAGATCGGAAGACTTGTTACGCGGCGTTCCCTTCTGCCCCTGATTCAATCCGGCGCCGTGGGGCTCACTTCAATGATTTTTCTCGTTGCCACTCAGACGCTCTTTCGCGATCTTTTTCATTTAACTTCGATCGAGCTCGCCGTCGCGATTTCTCTACTCGGTGTCGGGTACCTTTGGATGTGGAAACTCGTACACGACTACCGACGCGAGTTATGGTTCATCGACTGGCTGGAATTTGTGAGTGGCTTATCCGCGCGACTCTCATGGGGACAAGGGCTTTTGCCCGCATGGAAATACGGACTCGCATCCACGGCGCGTCTGCCAAAGGAACTACGAGAATTCCTCACCGAAAGTTTTCGTAAAGCTGAGAACTACGAAGTGCTCCCCACGCCGCGACTTGTCTCAAAGGAAGATGCTCTCGTATTTCGTTGCCGAACGCGCTGGGAACAGGTCCATCGTCTTTTCGTGGCGAATGAACGCGTGCTGCCCGTACTCGTTCGCGAGATCGAGAATGCCTTCGAATCTTTCCAAGACGGGCTCGAAAGAAAAGCCGAGCTCCTCTCGGCGAAGCTGATGCTCCCGCTCTTTCTTTGCTTCGCGCCCGCCTATCTTCTCATGCTGATGGCGCCACTTATTCGGCCTTTGCTGGTTCCGGCGGCATTTTGACCGAGGGGAGCATTCTTACTGTCACGGCGCTCGAGCGCGCGTTCCAGAAAATTTCGATCGTCGACGTTTCGTCGGGCGAGCTGAACTGCCATTTTTCTCCGCGACTTCCGAGAGGATTTTTTGGAGATTCCTTAAAGGAAGACTTACGGAGTTCTTCGATCCAGAGATCACGCGTCGCCGCCCACTTGCTGTCCACGGTGATCTTCGAGAGATGGCGATCTTCAAGATCCGCCTGGTAACTTTCAAAAATCTTCACAATGAAGACGTTACGCGCGTCCTTTACAACGCATGAATAGACGTTCTCGGGAGGCCCCTGGGTCTCCAGTTTCAACGTGCAGTCCACACCGGGATTGTCCTGCTCGGCCGAACGAAACCAGTCGATCGGATGCACGACCAGTCCCAATTCCTGATCCGCTACGAAACGTAGGAGGACCGGCGGTTCGGGAAGAGCTTTCTTGGTGGCGCACGCACCGAGCAAGAGCGCGCTGGCAATAGACCATGACATCGTGGAACACATAAGTTTTTTCATAATCAACACCTCTTAGAATACCCGGAAGCTCACACCCACTCCGGCCCAGAAAAGATTCGACTGAGAGGCAAGATTGAAACGCACGAGTGCGTTCAGCTGCATCCACGAGGTTACTGATATTAAGCCGCGCGCACCGACCATCACGCCCACGTGGGGCTTGAGGGTTTCCTGAATGCCCGATTCAGCGATGACCGAATCACTCAGACCGTCGAGACTTGCACTCGTCCTTTGGTAAGTGCCTGCGGCTTCGAGTCCTCCGCCGACGAAACCGCCCTCGGAAAATCCGACCAAGCGAACACCCGCACCGAGAAGCGTATAGCGGCTCGTCAGATTGTAGGTATCGTCGCTAATGGCGCTCTTAAAGATCAGCTGCTCGCCAGCGAAGCCCTGGTAGAAACCTCCGAGCTCGAGACGGGAGGTCGACGTCGATCGCGTTGCGCCTCCAAGAAGATTGAAGAAAGCACCCAGGCCTAGTCCATAGTTGCGCCCGGAATTTCCGTAAGCGCCATCGAGATCGATCACGAGTCCACCGCTGCCCGCGCCCTTCACGCGGCTGCCGCGAGAAATCTTGAGCCATTCGGACGGGAACCATCCTTCTTCGCCCGTCAACAACAAGCGGACATAAGCCCAATCGCCTTTTTCGCCGCGTTTGAGGATAAGAACTTTATCGCCAGGCTGGACACTCGCGTAACGAACGGAGAGCGGATCGGGTTGCTCGTAAAGCGGTCCACTGTTGGTGGCGACCACGGTGTCGAGATCGGCATTGAAATTCAGAAGATCTTCCTCGCCGATATCCCCCTGTCCGGGGATAAAAACCGGATCTCCGTCGACGAGCGTATTCGAAGTCAGATTGGTCGCACTTCCGCGTGTTTGTCCGGCTTGGAGTTCGCCGACGATACGCGGACGTGCGAGCTGCCCGACCACGTGAAGCTTGTCGACGGGAACCCAGCCCTGAAGTTTACGGCTGCGCAGGAAAACCCATTCTCCCGACGAATCCATCGAGAACGCGAGGAAGTTGGTGCCCGGTTTGACGTCCTGAAGCTGCGCTGACCATTCGGAGGGCGCGGTCCGAAGGGAGACGATTTCGGTAGGGGTAACGAGGAAACGCGGATTGTTCTTCGCGGCGGAGTTGCGTTCGTCGAAGGCGTCGAACTCCTCGCTTAAAGGCGTTTTTTCTTTCTTGGGTTTTCCGGCGTAACGATCTTCCCAGGGCCAGCGCCAACTGCGCTGATCGGTTTCGTCATCGGAGGCGGCCCACGCATGCGATGGCGCCAGCGCCGACAGCGCGAGGAGCAGGGCGAAGATGCGAGGCACAAAACGCAGCGTCGGTCGCGAAACCCGACGCTTCTTGGTCTTGAGAAAATCCTCATGCGCGGATTTTAGCAACGCGTGATCGGCAAGTTCGGGTTTGCGTGCGAGCGCTTCGCCGACGAGTTCTTTGACACGGGCGTTGTAGGCCGCGGGCGTCGGTCCGTGATGGATATGGGGCTTCGGGAAACGACGAAGATCGCCCCGGAATTCCGGATGCAGATGATAGAGCTCATGGACGAGGGTCTCGATGCGCTCTTCGAAACTCAGGAAAAAGAAGCGCGGCACGAGGACCGTGATGAGATAGAGAGGTGCGTGTTCGGCCTCGAGATCGCGGTCGCCGAGCTTATAGGTATAGACCCCGGGCACGCCGCGCCGCTGTCCCTTGCGATAAAGTGCTCCACCGACATAGCGTAGCGGCGTGACATAAGCCCACACGCCGTTCTTAGAGCGCGAGCGCGAAGCTCCAACGGACACTTCGATGCGTGCGAGATCGAAAGCGCGAAACTCATCGATAGAAGCGCAGAGTTCACCCATCAGACCCGCGAAGTGATCGTTGAGGAAGTTCTCTTTTTTCTTCGAAAGGCCGCGCACCGAAGGCGTTTGTCTTATTAGAGGCTTGGGAGCGAAAAAGGGCTGAGCTGCGGGCAATGGCCTTATGGGGAGCTCCTTTTCAGGGTTCCCAAATAAAGAGAGCTGCAAGATCCGAAGAAGACCCATCTTCTAAGAAATTTAACACACAAACCCTTGTAACCACGATACTCTCATATTTGTGCAGTGCGTTATAAGGAGCCCCCAGTGAAACCCTTTGCCTTTGCCCAAAACGAACCCGCATCGTCGGGTTCCCCTATCCGGAGCGTTCTCGAACTTCCTGAGGCCGAAATCCTCATTGTTGAAGACGAAAACCTCATGTCAGCGCTGATGCAGCGCTATCTCAAAACCCTAGGTCTCTCAGATTTCTCCGGCCATCGACGCTCCGACGGACAAGTAAAGGTCCTGAGCATTGAGTCGGGCTGGGAACTTCTCAATGCCGACTTGGGCCACATTCGCGTGGCCGTCATCGATGTCCTGCTTCCGCAAGTTACGGGCGTCGATTTGATCCGCGATTTCCGACGCCGCTATCCCGGTATGGGTCTTGTTCCGGTCTCGGGCATGGCGACCGAACCGATGAAACGCAGCTTGAAAGAGCTTCTTCCGGAAGGTTTCGAACTCATGAACAAGCCGCTCCGTCGCGAGGAGTTCATCGAGAACTTCCTCAAGGCCTGGCACTACTCCCGTTCAAACGGGAACGTCCGAGCGCTGAAGGCGACCCCACTTCCATTTATCCAAAACGCAGACCCGGGATCCGAACCGAACGCGATCGAAAGCTCACTCTGGAGCAACAGCGTTTCACATTCGAATCCGGTGGTCTCCATCATGAAACGCAAAAAGCCCCTCAAAAAGGCGGCCTAAGCGCGATCTCGATCGATTTTGAACTCAGTTAGAACGATTGCCCCTCCGTGGGGCG
>JBDSDI010000085.1:0-4457 GCA_039920645.1 Bdellovibrionota bacterium
ATGCGTACCTTCCACATCGGTGGAACGGCGACTCGTCGTGCGGAACAAAGCTCCATCGAAGTCCGCAGCGACGGTAAAGTGAAGTTCCTCCGTATCCAAACAGTTAAAAACCGCGAAGGTACGCTGACCTCCATGAATCGTAACGGCGAAATCGTCATCATCGACGACACAGGCCGTGAACGTGAAAAATACACCGTGGTCTACGGTATGAAACTCCGTGTCCAGGACGGTCAGATGATCAAGAAGGGCGAATCCCTCGGTTCGTGGGACCCTTACTCGATTCCGATCTTGACCGAAAAGGGCGGCAAAGTTCACGCCGAAGATCTCAAGGAAGGCGTCACGTCGACCGAGCAGCATGACGAAGTTACGGGTCTCACCCGTAAAACCGTCATCGACTATCGTTCTTCGACTCTGAAGCCTCGCCTCACGATTTCCGAAGGTGGCACTGTGATCTCGAGCTACCAGCTCCCCGTGGGCTCGGTTCTCGGTGTTGTAGATGGCGACGAAGTTCACCCCGGCGACATCCTCGCTAAGGTTCCTCGCGAATCCTCGAAGACCAAGGACATCACTGGAGGTCTTCCTCGTGTCGCGGAACTCTTCGAAGCGCGTAAGCCTAAAGAGTGCGCGATCATCGCGGAAGTCGACGGCATCATCAGCTACGGCAAGGATACCAAGGGCAAGCGTAAGGTTCTCGTTACTCCTGAGAGTGGCGAACCCCGCGAGTACCTTATCCCCCGTGGTAAGCACATCATCGTTCAAGAAGGCGATTTCATCCGCCTTGGCGAGCGTATCATCGACGGTGCAGCGAACCCACACGACATTCTTGCCGTTCTCGGCGAGAAGGCTCTAGCGAAGTACCTCGTCGACGAAGTTCAAGAAGTTTACCGTCTGCAAGGCGTCAAGATCAACGACAAGCACATCGAGACGATCGTTCGTCAGATGCTCCGTCGTGTTCGCGTCGGCCATGCTAACGATACTTCGCTTCTGGAAGGCGAAAGCGTCGACAAGCACACTCTCGCAGACATCAATGCGAAAGTGGAAGCCATGGGCGGCAAGCCTGCGACACCGGAGCCTCTGCTCCTCGGCATCACGCGCGCTTCGCTGTCTACGGATTCGTGGGTTTCGGCGGCTTCTTTCCAGGAAACCACCAAAGTCCTCACCGAAGCTGCGATTCATGGCAAAAGAGACAATCTTCGCGGACTCAAAGAGAACGTCTCCATGGGCCGCCTGATTCCTGCGGGAACAGGTATCCCTCATTACCGCTCGATCGTCCCCGATATGGATATCGAAGAAGAATCGCTCCCCGTGGGTCGCGTCTTCCAAGCTCCCCGTATCGAAGACACTGACGACATGATGATTTAAGTGAAATAGGATCCTAGCCGCGGGGAAAATCCCCATTGTCATTGACAGCGGCTAGGACCCCAAGTTAATAAACCGTGGTCCTTGCAATAGGTTTTTTTTAGGAGAGATATGCCAACGATCAATCAGCTGGTCCGTAGTGGACGTAGGAAGTTGAAAACTAAGTCGAAATCCCCTGCGCTGCAGAACTGCCCTCAGCGTCGCGGAGTCTGTACTCGCGTCTTCACCGCAACCCCCAAGAAGCCCAACTCGGCGCTTCGTAAAGTTTGCCGTGTAAAACTCACCAACCACATGGAAGTAAACTCTTACATCCCTGGTGTTGGGCATAACTTGCAAGAACACTCCGTGGTTCTGATCCGTGGCGGTCGCGTAAAAGACTTGCCAGGTGTTCGTTACCACACTGTCCGCGGAACTCTGGATACCCAGGGCGTTGCGAACCGTAAACAAAGTCGTTCCAAATACGGAGCGAAAAAGCCTAAGGCTTAAGAGGATATTATGGCACGTCGTCGCGTAGCAGCTAAAAGAGAAATTATTCCAGATCCTAAGTTCAAGGACCGCGTTGTCGCGAAGTTCATGAACGACATCATGATCGATGGCAAGAAATCCGTTGCAGAGAAAATCCTCTACGGCGCTTTTGACATCATCGAAGAAAAGCTCAAAGACGATCCGTTGAAGATCTTCAAAAAAGCTCTCAACAACGTTAAGCCTGCACTCGAAGTTCGTTCCCGCCGCGTGGGTGGTGCAACTTACCAAGTGCCTGTCGAAGTTCGCCCTGAGCGTCGTCAGTCCCTGGCTTCCCGTTGGATCGTTCAGTACTCCAAAGAACGCCAAGGTAAGAACATGACCGAGCGTCTTGCGAATGAACTTCTCGACGCTGCTGAAAACCGTGGCGGCGCGATCAAGAAACGTGAAGACGTTCAAAAGATGGCAGAAGCCAACAAGGCTTTCTCCCACTTCCGTTGGTAGTCTTTAAAG
Organism: Bdellovibrionota bacterium; assembly: GCA_039920645.1. Lineage (GTDB taxonomy): Bacteria > Bdellovibrionota > UBA2428 > UBA2428 > UBA2428 > CAMCVE01. Next base: position 2,335 of record JBDSDI010000085.1, read on the forward strand.
TTTTAGAGTCCGCTTTTTAAACCCGCCGAGCTTGTAGATCTTCTACAGCTCGGCGGGTTTCTCGTTTGTGCTATGTGCATCGACTGCTTGATCGCAAACTCGATGGGTTCTAAGGTGCATGGGTAGCATGGCAACCCCGTCTAAACAGACTAATCTCAGTCATTTCCGTAATATCGGCATTGTCGCGCACATCGATGCGGGCAAGACGACGACGACGGAACGCATTCTGTATTACACGGGTGTCACCTATAAAATCGGCGAAGTGCACGACGGCCAGGCGACCATGGATTGGATGGAGCAGGAGCGCGAGCGCGGCATCACCATCACCTCGGCCGCAACGACCTGTTTCTGGAAAGATTACCGAATCAACATTATCGACACGCCGGGGCACGTTGACTTCACAGTCGAAGTCGAGCGATCCTTGCGCGTTCTCGACGGAGCGGTTTGCGTTTTCTGTGCCGTAAGCGGCGTGGAGCCACAGTCTGAGACCGTCTGGCGCCAGGCCGACCGTTACCACGTTCCTCGCATCGCATTCATTAACAAGATGGATCGCATGGGCGCGAGTTTCGACAGCGTCGTTGAAGAGATTAAGACTAAGCTCGCGGCGCGGCCTGTGCCGCTTCACGTTCCCGTAGGTGCCGAGGAAAACTTCCGTGGATTTATCGACCTTTTGGAGATGAAGGCCATTCTGTGGGAAGCCAATGACACCTCATTAGGCGCTGCTTTCAAGATCGAAGAAATCCCTGCTGAGCTTCTTGAAGAAGCTCAGGTCGCTCGGGATTTTATGGTGGAGGCGGCAGCCGAACACGACGACGCGCTTCTCGACAAATTTCTCTCCGGTGAAACGCTCTCGAAGGAAGAACTTCTTCGTGGTCTGCGGAAAGGAACAATCGCCTCCAAGATCGTTCCCGTCATCTGCGGATCCGCGTTCAAGAACCGCGGCGTTCAGTTCCTGCTTGATGCCGTGACTGAATTTCTTCCGAGTCCGCTCGACGTTCCGCCGATGCACGGTTTCGATCCCGCAAAACCTGAAATAGAACTCACTCGCCTGCCGAGCGTAGAAGAAGAATTTTCCGCTCTCGCCTTCAAAATCATGCACGATCCCTATGTGGGAACGCTGACATTCTTGCGCATTTACTCCGGCGTGCTGGAGTCTAACAAGACTGTGATGAACGTCGTCAAGGACAAGCGCGAGCGCATGGGCCGTCTTCTGCGAATGCACGCCAACAAACGCGAAGACGTGACCGTGGCCTCGGCCGGCGAAATTGTAGCCGCTGTCGGTCTGCGCTTCACCACCACTGGTGATACTCTCGCTTCGGAAAAACATCCTATTCAATACGAAAAAATGATTTTCCCCGAGCCCGTGATTTCTATCGCCATCGAGCCGAAGACTAAAGCCGACGAGGATAAACTCAAAGCCGCTCTCGACAAGCTCGCACTCGAAGATCCTACGTTCCGCGTTTTCTACAATGAAGACACGGGACAGAATCTCATCTCGGGCATGGGAGAACTGCATCTCGAGATTATCGTCGATCGACTTTTCCGCGAGCACAAAGTGAACGCGAACGTTGGCAAGCCGCAAGTGGCATACAAAGAAACCGTTTCGCGTGCAGCCGATGCTACGGGACGTTGCGAACGCATCATTCAAGGAAAAAATCTTTTCGCAAAAGTTTCGATGCATATTGAAGCTCTAGCGGCGAACTCTGGCACGCAGATCATCAGCGAAGTTCCCGTGCAACGCCTCTCGCAAGAAATTCAGAACTACGTTCTGCGTACGATGAAAGAAATGCTGGGCGCAGGTCCGATCGCAGGATTCCCTCTCACCGACGTGAAAGTCGTGTTCACGGGGGCAGAATTCCACGAAGGAGAACAATTGAACGAACTCGCGTTTCAGTACGCGGCTTCACATGGATTCCAGGAATTGCTTGCGAAAGCCGAGCCACATTTGCTTGAGCCCGTAATGAGTCTGACGGTTTTCGTGCCCGACGCGTCTACGGGCGACGTCATCAGTGATCTCAATACGCGCCGCGGTCGGGTACTCTCCATGGACCCTCGCCCCGGTGGTTGGCAAGCCATCTCATCGGAGGTTCCAATGTCTTCGATGTTCGGCTACTCCACTGATC
>JBDSDI010000086.1:0-11178 GCA_039920645.1 Bdellovibrionota bacterium
CACGCTGACCATGAAATCAACTGCAGCGCTTTTTCGGCACGCGTGACGACTTCGAGTCTCAGCGATCTGCACTCTGCGATTGTTTCCGCGATCGGAACCCTTAAGGGACCTCTGCACGGCGGTGCCAACGAAGCGGTCATCAAGATGCTTCAAGAGATCGGTACCTTGAACAAGGCCCCCGCCTTCATCGAGAACGCGCTTTCCGGAAAACAGAAAGTCATGGGGATCGGCCACCGTGTCTACAAGAATGGCGACCCTCGCGCCGCGATCTTGCGCAAGATCAGTGAACGCGTGACTAGAGAAGCGGGCATCGAAGACTATTATAAGATGAGCGTGCTCATCGACGAGACGATGCTCAACAAGAAGGGTCTCATGCCCAACGTCGATTTCTACTCCGCGACTGTCTATTACAGTATGGGCATCCCGACCGACATTTTCACCCCCATCTTCGCGGTGAGCCGTATCGGCGGCTGGTGCGCGCACGTTCAGGAACAATACTCCAAAAACCGTATTTACCGTCCTCGCGGTCAGTACACGGGCCCGACCGCTAAAGTCTGGAAACCTCTAGGTAGCCGCTAAGCATCATCGTCTGAGTTAAGTTTTGATGTGGCTCCTCCGATAAAGCCTTAGGATGGGTATTTTTCGCGGCTGCTTCTATGGATCGTTAGCGGTGGGGACTTTCGTGGCTCTGCATTTCGCGGAACCGGAACTCTACGCACCCGTACGTCATCATCCTCTCTACGAAGATTTCGTCACGCCTGTGATGACCGAACTGCACGCGCTTACGAAGCCCTGGATCGACGAAGCGATGAAGAATCCCTACGTCGCTTCGATGCTCGGACTTTCTGTCGCCGACGAGGTTGCGGACGGATCGACCCCGGCGCGCCCGCATAAAGTCGTCCTAGAAAAGACTCCGAACAAAGACGAAGAGACGAGCACCTACGGGAAAAACTTCTCTATGCCTTCACAGATGGGCTTCTCGCTCGTTCAGCTCGGAGAAAAACTCAAAAAACGCAGCGTGCTCTCCACCGAGGGCAACGATTCGACCTATTTCGAAATGCCCGATACGAGCCGTCTCTGGCTTCAGCGCGACTCCGTCGTGGAAGTGGGCTGGAGCGACAAGGAGGGCGCCGATTCGGAGCTTCTTCTACGTGTCGAAAAAGGAATGATGCACATCGAGCGCCCCGGCGGCGCGACGGGCAAGGTCTATCTTGTGACCAACTCCGGAATTCGTTACGCGCTCGCTCCGAGCGATGCGTGGATGGCGACTGCTCAAATGGGCGTCGCCGACAAGGACTCCTTCCCCGATGCCGAATCAAAAATGTCGGGTCGCTACATGGATTACGTACGTCGCGCGACGCTGGCCGAAGCGCGCGAACTCTCGAAGCTCTTGAAGTCCGACGGTCGTCGCGAAGCGATGCTTTATCAGGATCAGTTGCGCATCGCTGCCGACGACGAAGATCAACAGCGCAAGTCGCTTGAGGTCGCCGGGATCATGCCGGTCGAAGTCGTTGCCATTCCGCTCGAAATCCCCTCACGTCGCGGAGGCAAAGACCTCGCACGCGAAATGATCCGCGCCCCTGCGAGCGTCGCTCTCGTCAGACCGCTAAAATTCCCTGGCCGCGCTCCGGCCAGTATCTCGTCTCTCGACGAAGGCACGCGTATCGCATCCGAAGCCAAGATTCTCCGTTGGACCGACAAGGGTCAGTGCACCGAGGCCAAGAACTTCTTTGAAGAGCTGCGTAAAGAGCACGGCCTCAATGATTCGGATTCCTGGTCGCTGCGTATCAAGCAGAACTTCTCTCAACGTTGTCCGTGAAAGAGCTCGTGAACGAAGGGGACGGCGGTGAACTGTCCCTGTTCATAGAGGAATAAGGTGGACGAAATGATAAGAGTAAATCCGAGGAAGATATAAATAAATTTCTTCTTCTTGCTACCCTTCTTGGTACGAATGGCGGCTGTGATCAGGCCGATTCCTATCGGAATCGCCCAAAAAGGAAAAGTTCTTACGAGGATGTAGACCCACGTCACGGACGAAGTCTCAGCCCGCGGAAAGAAGTTTTTTGAATTCTTTCGTCAGTTCGGGAACCACGGCGAAAAGATCGCCGACCGCGCCGTAGTCGGCCTTTTGGAAGATCGGGGCTTCGGGATCCGTGTTGATCGCGACGATAACTTTGGAAGTCTTCATACCGGCCAAGTGTTGGATCGCGCCGCTGATACCGCAAGCGATATAGAGATTCGGGTTGACCGTCTTTCCGGTTTGACCGACCTGCATCGCGTGAGGCGCCATGCCCGCATCGACGGCGGCACGGGAAGCACCAACGGCGGCGCCGATCACGTCTGCGCACTCCTCGATAATCTTAAAGTTGGCGGCTTCTTTGATCGCACGTCCGGCGCTGATGATGCGCTCGGCTTCGCTCAGATCGGGGCGAGCGTTCGAGCCTCCGCCGGAAACTTCGATAGTCCTCGCACGTGCGGCGCCCGAGGGAGCGGTTTCTACGATTTGAGCGCTTTGGCCAGAGTCAGCGCCGATGGGCATGACGTTCGGACGAAGACTCACGACGGCAGGGAAAGCTTTGAATTTGAGGGTCGCAAAGTATTTGCCGGCGAGCATGGGACGTTTTGCGGAAAGAGCGGCACCTTCGATTTTGATGGCGATGCAATCAGGGGCAAGGCCGGCATCGAGGCGAACGGCGAGGGTAGGAAAAAGATCTTTGACGAGAGATGAAGCCGATCCCGCAAGGATCTGATATCCACCCGCTTTGAAAGCATCAGCGATCGTCGCCGCGTAGATATCGGGTTGGTAAAATTTCACGTCGCCGCTATCGGCTTTGAGAAGTTTCTTCGCACCTTGTCCGCCGACGGCTTTTGCGACCGCATCTTTGTTCGCACTGGCTTCGGGACCGAAAGCGATCGCATCGACCTCGACTCCTTGGGAGACGAGAGCGTGGATGCTCTCGAGGCTAGATTTTTTGGCGTTGCCGTTTTTGAGTTCGACGAGGACGAGTGCTTTTGCCATCTGGACTCCTTAGATCACTTTCGCTTCATTGCGAAGGCTGTTAACGATTTGTTGTGCGAGTTCTTGGGGCGTGCCCTTGAAGATCTTACCGGGAGCTTTTTCGGGAGGAAGTTCGAATTTTTCATAGGTAACTTTGGCATCGTTCGCCGAAAGACCGAGAGCGGAGAGCTCGAGAACATCGACCTTTTTTTGCTTGGCTTTCATAATGCCGGGGAGCGAGGCGTAGCGGGGAGTGTTGATCCCTTTGTGTGCCGCGATGATGCCGGGGAAACTGATCTCGATCACTTCTTCGGCGCCGCCTTCGATCGCGCGTCGCGCCTTGGCGCTCTTTCCGTCGACTGCCACCTCGAGTTTCGTGACGACGGTCGCGCGGGGAATTTCCAGGAACTCGGCGACCATCTGAGGAACGGCGAGAGCGTCGTCGTCGATGGCTTGTTTGCCGGCGAGGATGAGATCGAAAGGACCTTTTTGCTTGAGGGCCGCGGCAAGAGCTTTGGCAACGGTGAACGAATCAAGCTTCTTGAGATCGTCTTCGGAAACTTTGACGTGGATTCCCGAGTCGCAACCCATCGCCAGCGCAGTTCTCATCGCGTCGATGACCCGGTCGGGCCCAAGACTCACGACGACGGCTTCGCCTTTAAGTTTGTCGCGAAGTTGAATGGCTTCTTCGACTGCGAACTCATCGTAAGGATTAAGGATGAACTTAAGACCAGCGGTCTCAAGGCCTTGGGCTCCCAGGTTGGCTTTAGTTTCTGTGTCGGGGGTTTGCTTGACGAGTACGGCGATTTTCATGAAGCTTCAATTTAACTCTTCCCTCGGGAAACTCCAATCAGTCCACAGGCATTGTGCGCGGCATTAAGTGCCAGAACTCTGTCACAATTTGGCGACGCGTCGCAAGCTTCACTTTCCCGCCGAAGCTGTCGATAGGTCTTCAGAAGGAGTCCTATTTCGATGTTGGCAACTAGGCTGGCTGACGTCCTCATTAGCGAAAAAGTCGTTAATGCGGAACAGCTCGCGAAACTTTTGGATGAAAGCCGCAAGAGAAACGTGCGCTTTGTCGATGCTCTCGTCGCCGAGAAGATCATCGATGAAGGTGCGCTCTTGAAGATCCTTGCCAAAAATTACCGCCTCACCATTATGGACCTGTCCGGCGTCGACCTCGATCAAGAACTGGTTGCGCTCGTTTCCGCCGCCCTCTGCAAAAAACACAAAATTCTTCCCGTCGGCAAACGCGGCGGCACGCTCGTGATCGCGACTTGCGATCCGACCAACGTCCAGTGTCTCGACGAAATTCGTTTCCAGACGCGTCTTCGCGTCGAGCAAGTTCTCTGTTCGCCGAGCGTTCTCAATGAGATCATCGAGCGCGAATGGGGCAGCGATAATATGTCGGCCATGGCGGCAGGACTCGCGTCCGACGCCGAGAACGCATCCGTTATCGACAGCGAAAAAGAAAACGGTGGACAGAGCGAGCATTCCGAAAACGACGCTCCGATCATCCAATACGTTTCGAGCATCTTGACCGACGCCGTTCGCAAGAGAGCGTCCGATATTCACATCGAACCCTACGAGACCGAACTGCGTATTCGCTTCCGTATCGACGGCGATCTCGTTCCTGCTGCAAAACCCCCCGTAGCTGCCAAGACCGCGCTCGTTGCCCGTATCAAAGTCATGTCGAAAATGCGTATCGACGAGAAGCGTCTTCCGCAGGACGGACGTATTCGCTTCAAGACTCCCGAAGGAAAAATTGTCGACTTCCGAGTCAACACGTTGCCCACGATTTACGGCGAAAAGGTCGTCCTGCGTATTCTCGATAAGTCGTCGGCCGTTGTCGATATGGAGTCGCTCGGATTCGAAAAAGACGATCTCCAAAAATTCATTACTGCGGTCACCAAGCCATGGGGCATCTGTCTCGTTACGGGTGCGACCGGTTCGGGTAAAACGACGACTCTTTACGGAGCCATCAACTTCCTCAACAAGCCCGATGTGAATATCTCCACGATCGAAGATCCCGTCGAGTACAACTTCAAAGGGATCAACCAGACTCAGACCAAAGAACATATTGGACTTACCTTCTCTGAAACTCTTCGCGCACTTCTGCGCCAAGATCCGGACATCATCTTGCTGGGTGAGGTGCGCGATAAAGAAACTGCCGAGATCGCCTTCAAAGCCGCGCTTACGGGCCACATGGTGCTTTCGACCCTGCACACTAACGATGCTGCGAGTACCATCATGCGTCTGAAAGACATGGGGCTCGATTCATTCCTCATTAACGCTGCCGTTCACGTTATCGTGGCACAGCGACTTGTACGCCGTATCTGCAAAGAGTGCAAAGTCGAGGACACCAGCCATTCTTCCGACGAACTTAAGAAAATGGGATTCTCGGATTCCATCATCGGCAAATTCAAGCCGATGATCGGCAAAGGCTGTCCGGCGTGTCGCGGTACCGGTTACAAAGGCCGCGTCGCGATCCACGAAGTCATGGTGCTCACCGAGACCCTCAAAGAAAAGATCGGGCAGAACATGGGAACCAACGACCTTCGCAAAGCCGCGATCGCCGAAGGAATGCGAACTCTCAAGGTCAACTGTATGCGCAAAGTCATCGCGGGCGTTACAACCGTCGGCGAACTTCAGGCGGCGGATTAAAGGCAGGATGTTATGGGATTTGAACTTTCTTCACTCCTGAAGCTCATGGTCGAAAAAGGCGCTTCGGACCTTCACCTTACGGTGGGGTCTCCTCCCGCGCTGCGCGTGAATGGACTCGTGGTCCGCGTGAAGTCCGATCCTCTGACGCCCGAAGATGTCAAAGCGCTCGTGTATCCTTTGCTCGACCACCGTCAGCGCGAAAGTTTCGACCGCGAAAAAGAAATCGACTTCGCATTCGGCCTGGCCGGTATCGCGCGCTGTCGGGCCAACTTATTCGTTCAGCGTGGAGCGGTCGCGGCGGTCTTCCGTCGTATCAACAACGAAATTCCGGATCTCCATTCTCTCGGTTTCAACCGCCAGATCTGTGACATTGTGAAACGTCCCCATGGTCTCGTGCTCGTCACGGGCGCGACGGGTTCGGGTAAATCGACGTCGCTTGCCGCGTTCATCGACAAGATCAACAAGACATCGCGCTATCACGTTGTAACGATCGAAGATCCGATCGAATACACGCATACGCACGCCACCAGCATCGTCAACCAACGCGAACTTGGCGTGGACTGCCTCAGTTTCCATCGTGCTCTTCGCCAGGTTCTTCGCGAAGACCCCGACGTCATCATGGTGGGAGAAATGCGCGACCGCGAAACGGCCGAGGCCGCGATGTACGCTGCCGAGACGGGTCACCTCGTCTTCTCCACTCTGCACACTAATGGCGCGATCCATTCGATCACGCGTCTTGTCCAACTTTTCCCGGCCGATCACCAAGACTACATTCGTCTCCAGCTTTCCTTCTGTCTCGAAGCCGTTATTTCGCAGAACCTTATCAAACGCGCCGACAAAAAAGGTCGAGTGATGGTCTACGAATATCTTGCGATGACTCCTGCGATCCGAAATCTCATCCGAGAAAACAAGCTTCACCAAGTCTACGGCCATATGCAGCTCAGCCAGGACGCAACGGGTATGAGCACTATGAACCAAAACCTCATGGGCTATCTCGAACAGGGCGTTATCACGCTCGAGGACGCTCTTAACCACAGTCCCGATGTCGAGGAACTCGAGAGACTCATCTCCAAGAGCCCACGTCTTAAAGGGAGAGCAGCATGAGAATCAAGTACGAAGGTTACAATAACGCCGCGAAGAAAGTTGCCGGCGAAGTCGAAGCCGACGACGCGACCGAAGCGCGCGGCATGCTGCGCGCCAAAGGCATTCGTGCGTCCAAGTTGATCCTTTTAAAAGGCGGCGCTTCGGCCGCGGCTCCTCGTAAAAACTCTCCTTCGGCTAAGCCTCAGATGGATTGGGGTAATCTCGCTTCCGTCTTCGACGCGATTGCGTCGCCCGTTCCTTCCCTCATCGAGTTTGCAGCATTCATCCGTCAGATGTCGGTTATGCAGGCCGCAGGTATTCCCACTGTCCAAGCTTTGAACGTGCTCGCGGAGACCGTCGAGACGAAGGGCTTCGGCCGCGCCTTGGCCGATATCCGCTCCAAAGTCGAAGGGGGCCAAAGCTTCACCGAAGCGCTGCGCCACTATCCCGCGATCTTCGACCGCATTTTTGTGAACCTCGTGGCGGCCGGCGAAGTTTCGGGTTCTCTCGATAAGATTCTCGACCGTCTCGCCGGTTACTATGAAAAGACGAGCAAGCTTCGCCGCAAAGTCGTTTCCGCGATGACCTATCCTGCGTTCATGCTCGTCATTATGGTGGTCATCGTCAGCGTCATGCTGATCTTCGTCGTTCCGACTTTCGCCGAGATGTTCCAGTCCAACGGACAGGAGCTTCCTGGTCCAACGAAGATGGTTCTCCATATCTCTGATCTTATTCGGCACTACTGGTGGGCCTATCTCGGAGGCATCGGCATCACGGTCGCCGGAATTTCCTACACCTTTAAGAACGAAAAAGCGCGCGCCGTCATCGACCCCGCGCTCATCAAGCTGCCCCTCATCGGTCCACTGCTCGCGAAGATCGCGATTGCGCGTTTCTCGCGCACTTTCGGAACGCTGATCCAATCGGGCGTTCCGATTCTCGAAGCGCTCGATATCACGGCGCGTGTCGCCGGAAATATCGCCGTTGAAAAAACCCTTTTGAACATCAAAGCCGAAGTGAGCCAAGGTAACTCGATCTCGGGTCCCCTCATGAAATCCGGCATCTTCCCTAAAATGGCAACGAGCATGATCGCGATCGGCGAGCAAACCGGTGCGATCGACGGCATGCTCCAAAAGATCGCCGATTTCTACGAAGACGAAGTCGATGCGGCCGTCGGTGGCATCACGTCCATTATCGAGCCTCTCATGATCGTCCTCGTCGGTGCCGTGGTCGCGGGCATCCTCATTCCCATGTACTTGCCCATCTTCAAGATGGGGGAGACAGTGGGAGGCGGTTAATGATCGAGTCGTCGCGGATCCTTGGATTCCGAGGACTCTTCTACGTCCTGTTTCTTCTGCTCCTTGGCTGGATCGCTCCTCACATCGTGTTGGACGGTGCTCCGTTTCGTGAAAGTCAGATTTTTCTCATCGGAGCGGTAATCACGCTCGGCCAGTTCCTTTCGCTTTTCGTAAACGTGCCGGCGACATCCTTGCTCGGACTTTTTTTCTGCGATGCGGCTCTCATCACCGTTCTCGTGAGAGTCTCGGGTGGCAGCGCTTCTCCCTTCCTCGTTTTGTTTCCGATTTTAAGCGCTCTTGGCCCGATCGTTTTCAGAAACAGGCTCGCTTTTGCGGTCATGGGAAGCGGAATCATTTTCTCGGGTCTCGCGATGGGATGGGGCCTCGGAGCCATTGGCGTCTGGGTAGCGATCATTGCCGTTGGTGCCCTCAGTTACTATCTCTCTCGCCTTCTCTTGCGTTCCGACGTCGCCCTCGGCCAATCTGAGACGGCGCGCCGTCGTCTTGAGAACCTCCAAAAAGTTATTCTCGCCAATATTCCTAGCGGTCTCATTAGCGTCGACTCCGAAGGCCGCGTGATCCAAGTCAACCAAGTGGGTCAACGTATTCTCGGAGTTCGCGAAGAGACGGTCTTGCATCGCCCTCTCTCGGATCTGGTGCCCGGCCTCAGCCTCGACGCCGCGCGTACCCAACCCGGTTACGAGAGGAATCGCGAAGTCGTCGAATATCTTTCCGGAAGTGGTCAGCTCGTCAAACTCGGATATTCGCTCGCTCGGCTGAAGGATCCCGATGGTCATGACATCATCGGTAATCTTTTCGTGTTTCAGGACCTCACGCATGTCTTGAAAATGGAAGAGGATCTTCGCATGTCCGAAAAACTCGCCGCCGTCGGAAAGCTAGCTGCAGGTATCGCGCACGAGATTCGCAATCCGCTCGCTGGCATTTCTGGGAGCGCTCAGCTTCTCGCGGGTAGCCCGGGCCTGGATGCCGAAGACAAACAGCTTCTCAATATCATTCAGCGCGAATCCACGCGCCTCGATGCGCTGATTACCGAGTTCCTCGAATATGTTCGGCCTCAAAAACTCGATCTGAAGGACGTCGATCTTCTCGAAGTCACGCGTCAGTGCTTCGAGAGCCTTGCGGTCAATTCGAAATGGATCTCGCTCACCTGCGAGATGACGCTCGAGGCGCCGTCGCATCCCGTCAAAGTTCGTGGCGAAGCCAATCGCATCACGCAAGTCCTTTTGAATTTCATGCTCAACTCCGGACAGGCGGGAGCAAAACGCGTTCTCGTCAAAATTTCGGAGAGCGGCATTCTGGAAGTCGTCGACAACGGTAGCGGCATCAGCCCCGCTAATCGCAAACGTCTTTTTGAACCTTTCTTTACGACGAAAGACAAGGGCACGGGGCTTGGTCTTGCGGTGAGTTACAAGATGGTCGAGGCCATGGGAGCCCGCATTGAGGTGGAATCTCCCGCGCCTGATTTTTGCGAAAAAGGTGGTAGCATCTTCCGTATCAGTTTCGTGGGGAGTGACCAGTCATGAAATCCAAAGCACGTGCCCGTATTCTTGTCGTCGATGACGAGACAAGTATTCGCGAGTTTCTACAGATCATGCTCAAACGCGAACGCATGGACGTCGACTTGGCCGAGAACGGCCGCGTTGCCTGGGACAAACTTCAGACCGAACAGTACGACCTCATCATCTCCGACATCCAAATGCCCGAGATGTCGGGCATCGAACTTCTTGGCAAGGTCAAAGAGCGCGACCCTAGTGCCGCCATGCTGATGATCACGGCATTTGGTTCGACGGAGACCGCTGTGGAAGCGATGAAGCTCGGCGCTTTCGATTATCTCACCAAGCCCTTCAAGATCGACGACGTGAAAATTCGCATCGAGAAGGCGCTCGAGAACAAGACCCTCGTCAACGACAACATCCGTCTCCGCAAAGAAGTCGGTGAGAAATACCAGTTTTCGAGCATTATCGGTCAAGCGCCCTCGATGCTTCGCATCTTCGAGCTCATTCGTCGCGTCGGCCCGACCCCCTCCAATATTCTCGTCACGGGAGAGAGCGGTACGGGCAAGGAACTCATCGCCAAGGCGCTGCACTATAATAGTCCGCTCGCTCCTGCTCCTTTTATTTCCGTCAACTGCGGAGCAATTCCTGAGAATCTCATCGAATCGGAAATGTTTGGCCACGTGAAGGGCTCCTTTACGGGCGCGATCGCCGACAAGAAAGGTTACTTCGAGAGCGCCGACGGCGGCACGCTCTTCCTCGACGAAATCGGCGAGCTTCCCATGCAACTGCAGTCCTCGCTTCTGCGCGCGATCGCCGATGGAACCTTCTATCCCGTGGGTGCGACCGAGCCTGTCAAGACAAACGTGCGCATCGTGGCGGCCACGAACCGCGATCTCGAAGTCGAAATCCAAAAAGGTAACTTCCGCGAAGATCTCTACTTCCGTCTCAATGTTATTCACATCAAGGCTCCCGCTTTGCGCGAGCGACGCGAAGATGTCCCGCTGCTCGTGGGACACTTCGTGGAAAAGTTTTCAAAAAAATTCGGTAAGGACATCCAAAGTGTGACTCAGGAAACCATGGATCTCTTGGGTGCCTACAACTGGCCCGGAAACGTTCGGGAACTCGAGAACGTCATCGAGCGCATGATGGCGCTCGAGAGCGGCCAGTCCCTGCTTCCCGAAGGTCTCCCGGACTTCATCCGTGAACCGATGAAACCGAAACTCGATGCTCTTGCGAACACGCTGACGTGGAACGTGAGCGGCGTGAAGATCGATGACATTCTTTCAAACGTCGAACGCGAATATCTGCTCAGAGCCTTGCACCAAACGGGTGGCGTCAAGCGCGATGCCGCCCGGCTTCTCAGTATTTCGATGCGCTCGATGCGCTATCGTCTTGAGAAATTCAATCTCGACCAAGGAGGGGATGACGATGAGGGTGCTGACGCCTAGTTTTCTCGGTCTGGTCGTAGCTGCAGCTGTCGTCGCAGGAAGCTGGTCCTACGTGCGCAAAGATCCACGCGATGACGCCGAGGTCGCACACTTGATGCGCGTGCGCGAGTCGAGTGCATTTAAGGATCGTCTACGTCGCGGTCTCAAAGAAGATTGGGCATGGCCCGGTCTTC
>JBDSDI010000087.1:0-6945 GCA_039920645.1 Bdellovibrionota bacterium
CAGAGCTGGTCATTAGGCGACGCAGACAAGATCATGATGGATCAACTCGCGGTTCTTTTAGAAAATCAGTTGGGGTTTTCAGTTTTTGAGGCGATCGAAGCCGCAAAGCGTGATCTGTCCCTTAAAGAAAAAACGGAAATCATTTTCAACTATCCGGGAATCAAGATCAAAGAGCCGGTGACGAGAAAACAGTTCAAGTCCGATTCTCAGGACGAAGTTAAGAAAATATTTGGAGCGCTCGACGACACCCTCCTGCGGGCCGGCATCACGGCTGCGCAAGTGGATCGCATCTGTTGTACCGGCGGAACGGCGAAGGCCCTCGTGGTGCGCGAGCAACTTGTCGCACGCTTCGACGAGAAGCGCCTCGAAAACTTCCGCAACTTCACTTCGATCGTTGAAGGTCTCAGCGAGCGCGCTCAACAGTTGCTGAAATAAAAAAAGCGCCCCTCCTTTCGGAAGAGCGCTTTTTTTTGAAGACCGAAGTCTTGAACGATCAATACTGAAGGTCTTGTGCGGAAGCGATTCCGACTCCAAGTTTCGCCGAGGTCTGGAGGAAGTTCGGGACCTTTTCCGTCAGGACACGGTGAGGGTTGTTCGCAAACTCGAGCATGTAGAGCATGGGCTTGAGATTCGCTTCGAAGGTGGGCTCAATCACATTGGGGCTGGGGTAGAAACCACCGCCCCACATGCTGTTCGGGCTGAGTTCGAACGTGAAGGCGAAGATACCGTGCGTACCGTAGGCCCAGTCGGTCGTATCGCCGCTGGCGATGTAGAGATCCGACGATTGCTCGGGCGTGTACTTGTTCCATGCCGCGATGTCGTTCGCCATCTTTTGGAAGACAGGATAGTCGGAAGGGTTGCCGGCTTTTTCGCCGATCTTGTCGTAGGTTCCGCCCCAAGGGTAGAGCACGAGCTCGGAGAAGGTGTGGAGCGTGAGTAGCGTCGTCATGCGGGGTTGCGTATCGACGAAGTTTTTCACGTTCTGGGTTTCGATTTCGGAGAAGGGAGCGGGTCCCATGTACACGTCAGAGCTCGTGTCGGTGGAAGATCCGCCCGTGCCCCAGCCCCAACCATAGTTGCGGTTCAGGTCGACGCCGTAGGTGCCATCGCCATTGCTGCGGCGATTTTTGCGCCACATTTGCCCGCGGATACCGTTACGGTAGTCGTAGACATGGCCGTCGGCATTGATGATCGGAGCGATGTAGACTTCGCGGGTATCGAGCAGACGCTTGATATCGGGATTGGTCGCGTACTGGGCGACAAGGTATTTCGCGTACATGAGAGGAACTTCAACCGAGAGGTGTTCGCGTGCATGGTGGCAACCCATGTAGAAGACCACGGGAAGTTTTTCGCCTTCGGCCTGCGCGATGCTACGCGAGCTGATGCGCACCATGGGAATGTCACGGCCTTCGGTGCTGCGACCGAGGCTCATGAGCGTGACGAGACTGGTGTTGGACGCTTCGAGAGCTTTCAGTTGTTGAACGACCTCAGGGTAGCTCGTGTAGCGAGCGGCGTTGGGAGAATTCTCCATCGTGAACCAGCGCTCTTGCAGGGGACGTGCAACCGCTTTGAGGTTGAGGCGTGCGAGACGAGTGACGTCGTCGGGGGTTCCGAGGAAGAAGATCTTGTCGGAACGCACTTCGTCGATCGCGTAACCAAGACGCGAAACGAGACTGCGGTCGTCGCGATTCTTCGCTTGGACTTCGATGTAATGGGTCGGTGTGGAGTCGACGGCTGCGTGAGCCAGGAAAGCGGAGCTTCCCACGGCAAGAACAGCGATCGCTTGGAGCACAGTGCTCCGCAAAGCAGAAAAGGTTGTCATTTTAATCCCTCCCAGAATTTCATGACATTCTAATCGGGAAAGTCTATAAAATCGAAAGAGATGGACCTGAAAAGTTCTTACATTTCGGGTTTCGGGATACGCAGGGACTTCGTGCGCGTTCGAGGGGCAGATGCGTTACGCTTCCTGCAGGGCATGTGGACGAGTGATTTGAAGCTCGCGGCCTCTTACGCGCCCGCGACGACCTCATCATATCTGCTCAACATTAAAGGGCGCCCCGTGTCTCCCGCGCAGATCCTTTGCGTCGACGAGAAAGATTTCGTTCTCGCCGTACCCGAGGGTTGGGGTCCAAAAGTCGTCGAGGCACTCGATCGCTACATTGTCGCCGACGATGTCGAACTTTCGCTCGAAACGCGCTGGAAGGCCTGGATCCTCATCGATGACGCGTCCGTCGAGACGTCGCGTCTCGAAGCGCGTGTCCAAAAAGACGCTTCAAAAGTTTTCACGGCTTCGAGACTCGCTAGCGACGGCTGGCTCCTGCCGGAGGGTCGCTATTCGCCCGAACAGCTTGAGCTGTGGCTTACGGACGAATCGCGTCTTCCGAACTTCGCGCCTCTGAGCTCCGAAGAACAGACCCGACTTCGCATCGACGCAGGACTCGCGGAGTGGGCTAAGGATTTCTCCGAAGAATCCCTGATTCTCGAATATCCCTTCGCCGACGAGATCTCGTTTCACAAAGGATGTTACATCGGGCAAGAAGTCGTCGCGCGCGGAACCTATCGTGGCCAAGTTCCGAAAGTCTTCGCACGTTTCCAGGCCGCCGCCGCACTCAAAGAGGGGGGATTCGTGTTCCGCTCCGACGATCCTACGAAGCCGATCGGTAAAATGACGACGGTGCTGGGTGCGCGCGCGCTGGGTCAGATTCGCTTGCGCGACATCGAAAATGCGACACTTGTTGCCGAACTCAAAGAGGGCGGTACCGCAGTTCTGGAGAAAGTGGATTTTCTTCATTCGAAGGTCACGGAATGACCGTCTCCGCGTCCGACGCGAAACCGCTCGAAGATTTCCTCTGGTATCTCCAAGGAGAGAAGCGCCTCGCGGCCAATTCATTGAGCGCATATCGCTCGGATCTGAAAACCTGGAATGCGGCGGGGCTTAAGCTTTTCGCGTCGTCTCCGCCATCTACGGAAGAACTCATGGACGTGCTCGAGGCCTTCGAAAAAGAAAAGTTCAAATCCTCGACACTCTCGAGGCGCGTTGCGAGCCTGAGGGCCTACGCCCGGTATCGTCTGCTCTTCGATGCCCGCTGGCAACGTCTCCTCGAAGAACTCCCAACCCCTCACGAAGAACTTCCGTTTCCTAAGGCGCTCAGTCTTGGCGAGGTCGAGCAGCTTCTCGACTTCGATCCGGTGGCCGATGCAAGGCTTCTCCGTAACCGTGCCCTTCTCGAACTGATCTATGCTTCCGGCCTGCGGGTCTCGGAAGCGATTTCTCTGACGTGGTCGGCGGTCGAGCCGGAACGGCGCATCCTGCGTGTGCTCGGCAAGGGCTCTAAGGAGCGTTTCGTCCCTTATTCAGAGCGGGCGGCCGGCTGGCTTGAGCTTTACCGGGAGCGCGCGTGGGGCGACTGGCAGGCTAAGGCTTTGAAAAAGCATCGGGATACGATCTTCCTCAGCCATCTCGCGAAGCCACTGACGCGCATGGCGGTTTGGAAGATACTTCAGAAACGCTCGCTCGAAGGCAGACTCGAGACCCAGGTCCATCCTCATATGCTAAGGCACTCTTTCGCGACGCATCTTTTGCAGGGTGGGGCGGATGTGCGGGTCGTCCAGCTTCTGCTGGGACACAGCTCGCTGAATACGACCGAAAGATATTTGAAAATTACCGACTCAGAGCTTCGCCAAGTCTTTGATGAATTTCATCCCCTGCGATAGGCTCCGCGCCTATGACGAAGACCCCGCGCACGACCGCAGAAATCCGCGAAGCTTTTCTTTCCTACTTCGAGAAGCAAGGACACTCTCGCGTTGCGAGCTCGTCGTTGCTTCCCGCGAACGATCCCACGCTTCTTTTCACGAACGCGGGCATGAACCAGTTCAAAGATTGTTTCCTTGGAGCGGATAAGCGCGCTTACGTCCGCGCCACCTCCGCGCAAAAATGCGTGCGCGCTGGCGGCAAGCACAACGACCTCGAGAACGTCGGTTTCACGGCGCGCCATCACACCTTCTTCGAGATGATGGGTAACTTCTCCTTCGGTGATTATTTCAAAAAAGAAGCGATCCACTTCGCTTGGGATTTTGTTACGAATGTGTTGAAACTCCCGAAAGACCGTCTGCGGGTTTCGGTTTTTCGCGACGATGACGAAGCCGCCGAGATCTGGCACAAACAAGAAGGCGTGCCGCTCGATCGCATTGTGCGCTTCGACGAAGCCGATAACTTCTGGCAGATGGGCGACACCGGTCCTTGCGGACCCTGCTCCGAGATTTTCTGGGATCAAGGCGAAGAAGTCGACGGCGACCGTTGGCTCGAGTTCTGGAACTGCGTTTTCATGCAGTTCGACCGGGATGCGTCGGGCAAGCTCACTCCTCTTCCGCGACCTTCGGTCGATACCGGTCTCGGTCTTGAGCGCACGGCAGCTATCCTGCAGAACGTTCCCTCGAACTACGATATCGATCTCATGGCCCACCTTATCGAAGCCGTGCGCACGCTCGCTTCGAAGAAAAGCGGCAAAGAGATCAAATACGACAAGAACTCGCGCGCTCTCGAGAGCTCCGCTCTGCGCGTGATTGTCGATCACCTGCGCTCGACGAGCTTCCTCATTGCCGACGGCATTCTCCCTTCGAACGAAGGTCGTGGCTACGTTCTTCGTCGGATCCTTCGCCGCGCGGTCCGCTTCGGTCAGCGTCTCGGCGTGAACGAGCCTTTCCTCTCCGAGCTCGTCCCCGAGCTCATTCAGCAAATGGGCGACGTCTATCCAGAGCTTAAGTCGCGCGAAAGTGTCATTCGCAACATCATCAAGGAAGAAGAAGAAAAGTTTCTCGTCACTCTCTCTCGCGGACTCGGTCTGCTCGACGAAGCGTTCGCGAAGATGGGCCCGTCGAAAACCGTTCCGGCCGACGTCGCCTTCAAGCTTTACGACACCTATGGTTTCCCCCTCGACCTCACCGCTCTTATCGCACGCGAGAAAAATCTCGAGATCGACGAATCCGGATTCAACGCGCTCATGGAAAAAGCCCAAGAGCTTTCGCGCGGATCCTGGAAAGGCTCTGGCGACACGGCCATTCTCGGCGGCGTCAAAGAGTGGAAAAATAAAAACATCTTCCCCAGGCCCACGTTCTACGACGCTAACGAATCTACTTCGAAAATTCTCGCGGTCGCGGAAGGCGAACAAGGAGCGTGGCTCGCCATCGACCCCACGCCCTTTTACGGCGAAGGCGGCGGTCAGGTCGGCGATCGTGGAACGCTCACCGTGAATGGCAAGAGTTATTCGGTACGCGATTCACAGAAGCCTTACGAAAATGGTTTTGCGATCTACGTCGAGGCACCTCGGGGCGCTTTTAAGATCGGCGATAGTGTTCACGCCAAAGTTGACCTCTCGAAGCGCGAACCCACGCGCGCCAACCACACGGCGACGCACCTTTTGCATAGTGCGCTTCGCGAAACGCTCGGCACGCACGTTCAGCAAGCGGGCTCGCTCGTAACCGAAGACAAACTGCGCTTCGACTTTTCCCATAACAAAGCGATCACACCCGAGGATATGCAGAAGATCGAGAGCTGGGTCTCTCATGCGATCCAAACCTCGACGCCCGTCGAAATTCTCTCGACCTCCTATGACGACGCGACGAAAAAACACGGTGCGCTCGCTTTCTTTTCCGAGAAATACGGCGACGTTGTGCGCGTAGTAAAGATTCCCGGACTCTCGACGGAACTCTGCGGTGGTCTCCACGTCAAAAACACCGCCGACATCGGCGTCTTCAAGGTGATGTCGGAGTCGGCCGTTGCCGCAGGCACCCGCCGAGTGGAAGCAGTAAGCGGCAAGGCCGCACTCGACTACTTCCGCGCGCAGGAGGAAAAACTCGCCAGCGTCGCGCAGAAACTCAAAGCCCCCATGGCGCAGGTTGAAGAACGCGTCGAAAAACTGCTCGAGAACCAAAAGAAGCTCGAGCACGAAATCCAGGAGCTCCGTCGCAAGCTCATGTCGGGCGCGAGCTCGTCGAGCGTTATCGAACATAAAGGCGCCGGAGCAACCCTGAAGATCCACGCTCTCGACGACGATACCGAAGCCAAACTTTTGCGCGAGATGGGCGACACTCTTCGCCAAAAAGACGCAGACGCGGCGCACATCGTGCTCGCAGGCAAGAACGTTCTCATCACGGCGGACGAAGTCAAGATCAAGGGTTTCCACTCCGGAGATCTTCTGAAAAAGCTCACCGAAAAACTCGGCGGGCGAGGTGGCGGTCAGGCGCGTACCGCTCAAGGATCCTTCGAAGGCGCGGCGGCTGCGGACAACGCACTTAGGGTCCAAGAAGCTCTGAAGAGTCTTTACCCATGAAGAACATGAAACTCGCGCTTCTCGTTTTAGGCGTCGGTGCGTGCTCTCGCGTTTCCCACGAAAAATTCCCAGGCGGACAAGGCCGCACGACGGATGAACGTCAAGCCGAGACCACCAAAGCCGTCTTAGGCGGACTCGATTCTCTCAACAATCCTCTACAGGGTGGCGATCCTCGTGCGGCGGGCGACGTACAAACCGGACGTATTGCGGGAACCGCACGTCTTGCACCGGGTGCGAAAGTTCATCCGGGAATGTCGTTCTTTATTTCGGCGCGCCCGATCGGCGGCGGTCCTCCGCTCGCCGTAAAACGCTTGGGAGCGGTAGATTTCCCGTATCTCTTCGAGCTGAGCGCTAAAGACCGCATGATGGCGGGCACGGATTTCAGTGGAGCCGTCTTCCTTTCGTTAAGATTGGACGGAGACGGCAATCCTCTTACGCACCAGCCGGGGGATATCGGAGTGGGTCTGGAAACCCACGTCGGCGAGACGAATCTCCAGCTTGTCCTTGTGCCCGAAGACAATAATTAAAAGCTCGGGTCAGTCGGTTTAACGCTTATCGAGCAAATGTCTGAGGAAATTCAGTGCCTCGCGATTGTCCGGCTCGACCCTTAAAACGC
>JBDSDI010000088.1:0-4795 GCA_039920645.1 Bdellovibrionota bacterium
AATTCTTTGAAGATGACTTCGTATTCTTCCGCAGCGGCCATGTAGTCGCCCATACGATCGGAATAGAGAGTCGCGATCTGACTGCGCGCCTTGAGGCGTGCAGCGTCGTCTTCTGCTCGGCGATACACGTCGCGAAGAGCGCGGATCGCGCGCGGGTAATCCTTCAATTGCTGTTCGTAGATCTGTGCTATCTGCTCTTGGGCTTTCACGGCCATCGGTCCTTTTTGCTCGAGGTTTACGATGCGCGAATATTCTTCTACGGCCCGCAGGTACTGTCCCTGCTGCTGGTAGCTGTCGGCGAGCTGCCACTGTTGGTCGCTCACACCAAGTGAGCACGCGGCCAGAAAAAACGCGAGCGTTCCCATAAGGAGTCGCTCGCCCTGGAATAGCTTCCAAGATCCGGTCACGTGTTAGTGCACCGTCTCCTTGACGTCGTCGAGTTCCTTGACGACCGCAATCGCTTGAACGGATTCGTTGTCGTCGAGACGGATCACGCGCACGCCCTGGGTCGCGCGACCCATCTCGGAGATCGAGCTGCATGGGGTGCGAATGAGCTGGCCTTGGTTGCTGATGACGATGACATCGTCGTCGTCGTGAACAACGCTCACAGTAACGAGAGAGCCGATCTTGTCGCCGGTCTTGAGATTGATGATACCGCTTCCGCCCCGACCCTGTTGGCGGTACTCATCAAGAGGGGTCCTCTTGCCGTAGCCTTTGGACGAAACGCTGAGAAGACGAATCTTAGCCGCTTCTAAAGGATCTGCGGGCAAGACTTCCATCGCAACGACTTCGTCGCCCTTGCCGATAGATATTCCCCTCACGCCGCGAGCCGTACGGCCCATGGCGCGAACGTCGTCTTCGGAGTAGCGAATCGACTGGCCCTCTTTCGTGGCCATGAAAATATCGTCTTTTCCGGTCGAGATTCGCGCGCTGATAAGCTGATCGCCTTCGTCGAAGTTGATTGCGATGATACCCGCCGCGCGAATGTTGGAGAAGGCCATGAGCTCGGTCTTCTTGACCACACCCTGCTTAGTGGCCATGACAACGAACTTGTCTTCGGTGAATTCTTTGATGGGCAGAATCGACTGGATGAATTCGCCCTGCTGCATCGTGAGCAGCTGAACAAGAGGGCGGCCACGCGCAGTACGGGCCATCTCGGGAATTTGGAAAACCTTCAGCCAGAAAAGTCGCCCGAGATTTGAGAAGCAGAGAAGCATATCGTGGGTGTTGCCCACAAAAATATTTGCGACAAAGTCCGCCGCCTCTTCGGATCCTGTGCTTGCTCCCTTGATGCCTTTGCCGCCGCGGCCCTGAGCGCGGTACACGTCCACGGTCGTGCGCTTGGCATAACCCATTCTCGAAACCGTAACGACGACATCCTCGGCTTGAACAAAATCTTCGATCGCCATGTCTTTTTCTTCGGCGAGCGAGATTTCGGAACGACGTTTGTCTCCGTGTTTTTCGAGAACTTCTTGGAGCTCGCCCTTGATCACGCGGAAGAGCTCGGAGTCTTCCGAAAGGATGAGTTTGTAGCCCGAAATTTCACCGCGAAGCGCTTCCAACTCATCGTAGAGTTTCTTGGTTTCCAACGCCGTAAGACGCGAGAGGCGCATATCGAGGATCGCTTGCGATTGAAGGTCGCTGAGGCCAAACTTCGCTCCGAGGCTAAGTTTCGCTTCGTTCGCGCTCGCAGCTTTCTTGATGATCTCGACGACTTCGTCGATGTTTTGCAACGCGATCGTGAGGCCTTCCAAAATGTGAGCGCGGGCCTCGGCTTTTGCCAGCTCGAAGACCGTCCGGCGTGTAACGACATCGCGACGATGGTCGACGAAGGCGTGAATGAAATCCTTGAGTGTGAAAAGTCGCGGACGTCCGTTCTCGATAGCAAGGTTGATAATGCCGAAGCTCACTTGAAGCTGAGTTTTCGCGTAAAGGTGGTTCAAAATAACTTGGGTATTCTCTCCCTTACGTATTTCGATAACGACGCGGATGCCTTCGCGTGATGACTCGTCGCGAAGGTCCGTGATACCGTCGATTTCTTTTTCGCGCACGAGGCGCGCGATATTGGTGATCCAATCGGCCTTGTTCACTTGGTAAGGAAGTTCCGTGACCACGATGGCTTCTTTGTCTTTGCCGATCGATTCGATCTCGGCGCGACCCTTGATCGTGAACGACCCTCGGCCGGTATGATACGCGCGTTTGATTCCTGCAACGTTGGTAATGATGCCGGCGGTTGGAAGGTCGGGTCCCTTCACGTATTCCATCAGCTGTTCGATGGTGATGTCGTTGTTGTCGATATAGGCGATCGTGCCTTGCACGACTTCCGTCAAATTGTGTGGAGGAATGTTGGTCGACATTCCGACCGCAATTCCGCCGGAACCGTTAATAAGGAGGTTAGGAATGCGCGTAGGGAGAACGCGGGGCTCATCCATCGATCCGTCGTAGTTCGGCTGGAAGGCAACGGTCTCTTTTTCAATGTCCGAGAGCAGAAGCCCGCCGAGCTTCGACATGCGCGATTCGGTGTAACGCATCGCTGCCGCGCTATCGCCTTCGATCGAACCGAAGTTTCCTTGGCCATCGACGATCGGGTAGCGAAGAGAAAACTCTTGCGCCATACGCACCATCGCTCCGTAAACGGCAGAGTCGCCGTGAGGATGATACTTACCGATGACGTCACCGACGATACGTGCCGACTTGAAGTATTTCTTGTCGTGCGTAGCGCCGAGGTTGTGCATGGCATACAGAATGCGGCGGTGAACGGGCTTCAATCCGTCGCGAACGTCGGGAAGAGCGCGGCCGGAAATGACCGACATCGAATACTCGAGGTAGGCCCCCTGCATTTCTTCTTCGATGTTGATCGTCGGGTGTTTTGTTTTTTCGATTTCGTCTGCCATAGGTTCCTTAGATGTCCAAGTTTCTCACGCGAAGCGCGTTCTTCTCGATAAAGTCACGGCGAGGCTCGACGGCGTCGCCCATCAGAATGGAAAAAATTGAATCTGCCGCGGTCGCGTCCTCTACAGTTACCTGCAGAAGGGTGCGTGCCTTTGGCTCCATCGTCGTTTCCCACAGTTGCTCAGGGTTCATCTCGCCGAGACCTTTGTAGCGTTGAATGCTCAGGCCTTCTTTTCCTTGGCTCATGATGAAATCCACCAGAGACTTCGTGTCGTCGTAGCCGACGGTCTTGTCTTCCGTTTTCATTTTGAAAGGACGGCCAGAGAGTTCTTTCACGAAGGTCGCCATTTTCAAGGCCTCGATGGTGTCGGGGGTCTCGAGGAATTCTTTCGAATAATCCGTTGTGTAGCGAGCGCCTTGTTGTGAGGTGCGAACGACGGCCTTGAAGAGGCCGGAGTGCTCCGTATCGGGAGTCACCTCGTAAGCAAACTCGGAATTGCCGCCGATCTTGTCCTTGAAGGAAACTTTTAGTTTCTCCAGGGATTCGCGAAGGAGGTCTTCGGATGCCACGACTTTTTCGTGATCCCATTCGTTCAGAAGCAGATCCATATACACCCGAGCATCGCCCTTGCGCGCTAGCGCATCGAAGACACGGTTAAAGCGCTGCATTTGGATGATGATCCGCTTGGTATCGGCCGCGGAAAGCGTGTTGCCACGCGAATCCATCAGGAAGCTTTTCTCCAAAACTTCTTCGATGAGATAGTTCTGCAGGGCCTTTTCGTCTTTGACGTAGAATTCGACTTTGCCCTTTTTGACTTTGTAGAGAGGAGGCTGAGCGATGAACAAATGTCCGCGCTCGATGAGTTCGGGCATTTTTCGGAAAAAGAAGGTGAGTAGCAGCGTGCGAATATGGGCCCCGTCGACATCCGCGTCCGTCATGATGACGATCTTGTGATAGCGCAGTTTCTCCATGTTGAGGGCGTCTTCGCCGGTCCCCAGTCCGGTGCCGATCGCGGTGATCAGCGCGCGAATTTCTTCATGATGAAGCATCTTATCGAGACGCGCTTTTTCGACGTTCAAAATCTTGCCCTTAATGGGAAGAATCGCCTGGGTCTTGCGGTCGCGGCCTTGTTTTGCGGAACCCCCTGCGGAGTCTCCCTCGACAATGAAAAGTTCGCAAAGCGAAGGGTCTTTTTCCTGACAATCGGCCATCTTGCCGGGCAAGCCCGAGAACTCGAGTGCACTCTTGCGGCGGGTAAGGTCGCGGGCGCGTTTTGCCGCGAGACGGGCGCGGGCGCCGTCCAGCGCTTTGTTGAGAACTTTCTTCGCCTCTCCGGGCTGGGTTTCAAAAAAAGTCGTAAGGCATTCCGAAGCGATGTTGTCGACGATGCCCTTCATTTCCGAGTTACCGAGCTTGGTCTTAGTTTGACCCTCGAACTGCGGTTCACGCAATTTTACGGACACGACCGCAGAAAGTCCTTCGCGACAGTCTTCGCCTTCGAGTTCGGCATCCTTGGGATCCTTCACGAGTTTGTAGTGAAGGATAAACTTGTTCACGGAACGCGTGAGCGCGGTCTTGAATCCTTGTAAGTGAGTGCCGCCTTCGTGCGTGTTGATGTTATTGGCGAACGAATAGACGTTTTCTTTGTATCCGTCGTTCCACTGCATCGCGAGTTCGATTTCGTAGTTCTCGCGATCCGAATGAAAGTAAATCACGTTGTCGTGGACCTTGATGCGCGAAGCGTTCAAGTGTTCGACGAAAGACGCGATCCCGCGGGGATAGAAGAACTCTTGGTTTTTATCGTCACGTTCGTCGCGGATAGTGATGCGAATTTGTTTGTTCAGGAACGCGAGCTCACGCAGGCGCTTTGAGAGCGTGTCGTAGTTATATTCGGTCGTTTCG
>JBDSDI010000089.1:0-5469 GCA_039920645.1 Bdellovibrionota bacterium
CGCCAAAAACTTCTGAAGACCTTTGATGAGTATCGTCAGGAAATCCGCTGATGTCTTTGATCTGACATAGTCTCCGGCTGCTTCGCCGAAAGAGCGGATTTACTTTTCGTGTTCCGGTTCAGTGATACGTATAAACTTTCCAGTTTTAACTCTTTCGAGCTTTCCTATATTCACATAGCTGGGATTCGAGAAATATAAATTATATTCTCCGGGTACAAGGTCGATAATTTTCAATGGTTCAAATGCCAATACCCGTAAAATCCTAATTTCTTGTCCGCTTCGTGATTCAACTCTAACTTGTGTCCCCGCCAGGAGGCAACAAAGGCTCATTTCGGTGGGTTTGAGAGTCTCTTCATTTCGCCGCGAGTTCAGTGGAGATTGTCCGTAGCTGTAGAGCAATTGTCCAATACTTGCTGGAATATCTAGCGCTTCACTTCTGCACTCAACACTGCCCACTAGCCAGAATATACAAAATAAAAGAGCTGAATTTCTCATTTAAAATATTCCTCTTGAGTACCACATGGGTCTGGAATTTACTTAAGATTCGAAACGAGAGTCTGGACCCGACTGGCCACGTCGCGAGGATCTCCCCAATCTTTGTACGTCTCATAGGGTATAGGTTCGCCGAAAATGAGCTCGAAAGGCTGATCGGATAATTTCTTGATTTCGTAAAAAGCTCCCACGCAGCGTCGCACGCGACTGCAATACCACTTTTCCCGAAAGGCTGTCTTGAGGCGTACAGGAACAATGGCGGCATGAGCCTCGGAGGCGGCCCTAAAGATTCCGCTTTTCCAGGGGCCTTCTTCGATGCGTCCTTTGCTCACATCGAAAGTTGCGACGCTTCCACTCGGGAAACCGATGACAGCACTTTTTGAGCCCTTCAAAAAGTTCGAGATT
This sequence comes from Bdellovibrionota bacterium, assembly GCA_039920645.1. GTDB lineage: Bacteria > Bdellovibrionota > UBA2428 > UBA2428 > UBA2428 > CAMCVE01. The sequence continues at coordinate 898 of JBDSDI010000089.1, forward strand.
CTTAAAGTAGTTTCGCCTCTTGGAACGGCTTGGCCGCCTGCAATTTTTCCGATCGATGTCGGTATGACGGAATCGCCGAGAATAGGAATTTGCTTCATATTGGGCGCCGCTAGAACTCTGAGATTCGGCCGCTCGCGGATCACTTGGCTCAGCACGCTTAGAACATCGACGAATCCGGTGGGATGATTCCCGACGACGACGATCGGAGTGGAAGAGTTCAAGATTTTGGGAAGGTCATTGGCCTGAACCCGGATCTTAAAACGCTTCAAGAGTCCGTCTGCGAGCGCCTGTGTAGGCAACTCTTGACGGGCCGCGAACTCAAAAACGTCGCTTGTTTCAGGCAGGCCCATGACGGGGCCCAGAGAATCAATCCATTCCGATGGAATAGACGGAGGCAGTTTATCGGGGGGGATGAGATGGGTTAAACGAAGTTGCCCAACACGCTGAAACAGCGACTGGCAGGATTTTAAATTTTCATACTGGGGTGTCGCTTCCACTCCCGAGCAAACGTGTGAGCCCACCAAGATCATTCCGATCAAAACGCCACGGAAGCTCGGCATGGTTTCTTATCGGTTGCTCTGAGTAGGTTCTGAAGCAAATCTTCACGAGGAGTATTGAATATTTTATTTCCCCACTAAAGACTAAAAACTCCGCGAAAAAAGGCCATCGGGATAACACCCGGCGTGCGGACTCTGCCTTTCACTTGCCGATCAGTTTAGGAATTTTTTTTACTCGATAACTCTACGGACCCAAGCCACATCATTTTTGTAACGGCCAGAGAAAGAACGAATTTTAATACCCTCCCCTGTGGAATCTATGATGTTGTGTTCATCGATATAAATGGCGACATGAATAATTTCTACATGGTTTGAATCATAAAGAAATATCAAATCACCGGGGACTAACGACTCACCGGCGACAAGCCTTCGTCCGGCCTCAGCCGCTTGTTTTCTAATATTTGAAGTGAAGCGGATTCCAAATCCATAATTGTAGACCCAGGACGTGAAGTTTGAACAGTCGAGGCCACCCATCGCGGGTATATGGCGATGTTTATAGGGAAGGCCGATATATTTTTTAGCGACCTCCACTATTCGCACACGCGACCAGTTCGGGGCATTGCGTGTTGGATCGGCCAGGACTCGCGGAAAAGTTAAAGGGCAAGGACCCCAAGATCCGTACTGAGGTAGCTGCCAGTCTTCACGAGGGACTTCTGTTTGGGCTAAGCTATCCCGAAAAGAAAAATCATCCGTGGGTGTCCTGGCGTAGGTGCTTTCTAGAACGGGTTGCAGATCAAGCTTCACGCAATCGAAGTCCGTCGCAAATGCGATGGCGGGGATAAGAACTAAAAGCGAAAGGTAATTTTTTAGAGGCATGGCAATTGATATGGTGCCGTTAAAACGTGAATGGTGAGGCTACGAATTAGGATCTCCCTAGCGGTAGATAGCGCCATTCGAAATTATGCGCTCCTTGCGCACACCCTCAAGTGTATTGTCACGCATCAGGACCGTAATTTTTGAAGCGTTGACGTCAGTGTCACAGCCTACGAAGCGGTTGTGAGTGATTTCGACGTTGTCGGAAATTTCGGTCGTATGGTCATCGCCGACACGGATGCAGGTGATACCCGAATAAATCAAATTATTCCGAATAATGGCGTCTTTGGCTTCGTTTAGCTGAATGCTCTTATCGCCATCGCGGTTATTTAAAAATTCGCAATCTACCACGCTAAAGCGCTCCGCGCCGTCGTGTGTTGCCACAGCATCCTCGCCCACCGTGAGCCAGGTAATCTTTTCGACACCACTGTCGACCGCGTAGAATTGGAGCGCGTTTTTGTTGTGGCGGATAAACCCGTTACGTATGATCAGCGGCATTTTGATTCTCGCGATCTGCTCCTGAGTTTCGCTTTGGCCCTCGTCCCCGCTCTGGTTAGTACCGTCCAAGATACCGCCACCCAGATCCCACACCCAAATACCGGACGAGTTCTGGGTCATTAGCGAGCCGGGCAACTTCACCACGGCTTTTTCCAAATCGGCTACCGTCTTGATCGTAAATTTGTCGTCTGGATAAAAGACCGCCGCGGTGGCATCGGGCGAGCGGTGGGCCGGCATGTCCACTCGAGGCGGACGAGAGCCGTTGGCCAGGGCGAACGACGAAACCAAGAATAGGGGCACGAGGCGGACGCATCGGAAATTTTGCACGTTGTTATTTTACCAATTTCAGCCCCGATGTGACAACGGCCAAATCGCTGCGTTCGGCGGACCGTCGCGGACGAGGCGCTAAGCTTGGAGAATTCCATCGATATTTAAATAAGAAGGAGGCGACAGAAGTTAAGCCGAAAAAAAGCAACTTAAGTCAACATCGAAAAACCTTGGTAGACTCAGCGAGGTGAAACTACAAATTACTGATCTGGCCCGTAATTTAACCGAAGACGACTTGCGAAAAATTTTTGAAGCTTTTGCGCCCGTACAGGAGTGCACCATCGTTGTGGATCCCGCCACCGGAAAATCGAAGGGTTTTGGTTTTATCGAGATGGAAAAAGAGGACTCCGCTTTGCGTGCCATCGAAAAAACGAACGGCCGAGTTGTGAACGGCGTAAAAATGAAAGTTAAGGCTGCTGCTAAGTAAGCGAGTCATTTCTCGAACCTTTAAGGACCTCGTCCCCAAGTCCAAAAAGGGCCCCCAGCCAAAACCAAGCAGATTTGAAGATATTTTAAAAAAGTACCGCAGCGGCCAAAACGGCCGTGAGGACACTTTTTTAAAATATCTTCGAAGCTACGCCGTGTTTTCGCTGGGGAAAGATGGCGGAGAGGGTGGGATTCGAACCCACGTTACCATTTCTGATAATTCGGTTTTCAAGACCGACGCGTTCAACCGCTCTGCCACCTCTCCGTGTGAACAATAAAAACCTGACTAACGCGGTTTACCCGCGTTTGTCGATGGGGGCGTAAGTCCGAGCCGTTTCCCCAGTGTAAATCTGGCGAGGACGGCCGATTTTCATGGTGGGATCCTCGATCATTTCTTTCCACTGTGCGATCCATCCGGGCAGACGTCCGATCGCGAACATTACGGTGAACATGTTCGTGGGAATGCCCATCGCGCGGTAAATGATGCCCGAGTAGAAGTCGACGTTCGGGTAGAGCTTGCGTTCGACGAAGTAGGGATCCTTGAGTGCGGCTTCTTCGAGCCCTTTGGCGATCTCGAGAAGGGGGTCGTTGATGCCCCATTTCGCGAGCAGATCATCGCACGCTTTCTTGATGATCTTGGCGCGAGGATCGAAATTCTTGTAGACCCGGTGACCAAAGCCCATGAGCTTGAAGGGATTGGTTTTGTCTTTGGCCTTGTCGAGGAACTTTTTGTAGTCGCCGCCGTCATCATGGATGGCTTGGAGCATCTCAAGAACTTCTTGGTTAGCACCCCCATGCAGAGGACCCCAAAGAGCGCAGATACCCGACGAGATCGAAGCGAAGAGGTTAGCCTTCGACGAACCCACAAGACGCACGGTCGAAGTCGAACAGTTTTGTTCGTGGTCGGCGTGCAGGATGAGAAGGAGCTCCATCGCGCGTTTTGCGACGGGATCAATTTGGTAATCTTCTGCGGGAACTTCGAACATCATATTCAGGAAGTTCGAAATGTAGTCGAATTTGTTCTGCGGATAGACGAAAGCTTGTCCCACCGAGCGCTTGTAAGCGAAGGCTGCGAGGACGCGCACCTTGGAGAGAATCCGCGTGATCGTGCCATCGCGTTCTTCGGGAGTCTGATCCGATTCGAGAAGGTCGGGATAGTACGCCGACAGCGAGCAAACCATCGACGAGAGAATCGCCATGGGATGTGTCTGACCAGGATAGTTGTTGAAGAAGTTCTTCATGTCTTCGTGGATAAGAGAGTGGTAGCGAATCTTCTCGCGGAAAGATTTGAACTCCGCTTCGGTGGGAAGATTGCCGTAGATGAGCAAGTAAGAAACTTCGAGGAAGGTCGACTTCTCGCAGAGGTCCGCGATGTCGTAGCCGCGGTAACGAAGGATTCCGTTTTCACCATCGAGGAAGGTGATCTTCGAAGTGCAGGCACCCGTATTCATGTAACCCGAATCGAGAGTGACGTAACCGGTCTGCGCCCGAAGCTTCGTGATGTCGATCGCTTTCTCGTGCTCAGTTCCTTCGATCACCGGAAGATCAATTGTGCGGCCATCGTCGAGGGTGAGTTTTGCTACTTTGCTCATACTGGAAATTATCTCCTCAAAAAGGAAAAAGTTCTTGGAAAGACCCCGTCCGCAACCTTTCGATCTAACACTTCGCGCAAGACCCGGTTATCACCAGAGGTCCTCTTAAAACCAACGCTCCGCGCAATCCTTCAAGCAATCGAGTGAGTTTTTGATTCCCCCCCTAATCCCGGCTAGACCTTCGGTGGGGCTTGACCCCTGCGAGTCTCTGACTGCGAACCCGCCAGGCCCGGAAGGGAGCAACGGCACCAGCCCAGGACTTTTGGCAGGATCCGTCGGGCCCCACTTTTTTAATATGTCATACGTCGTTCTTGCCCGCCGCTATCGCCCGCAGAACTTTGCCGACCTCGTCGGGCAAG
>JBDSDI010000090.1:0-4420 GCA_039920645.1 Bdellovibrionota bacterium
AAACTCGGGCGTGATGACGACGTGTGCGTTGTTGGAGGCCGCATCGCGAATCTGCGCACTCAAGGCTTCGCGAACGGATTCCTTGTAGGAGTCGATGACGTGCTGGTCGGGAGTGATCGGAGCGGTACCCGCAGGGGCCCACTGAATGACGGCGACTTTCGTATATAAGGAGGGGTCCGCAGGAGTTGCGGGTTCAAAAACTTCTTGAATGGGCCTGATGCTTTCAGCGCGAACGAGAAAGGTCGAGCTAAGTGCCATAAAACTCAAAGACATTGCTAAGTGACGCATCATTTTAACTTCCATAAGAGTGCCTGCTGAATAGCGAATATTCCTGCACCGCGTCAATCGTTTTATTTTTTGGTAAAAAGTCTTGGACTCGAACCAAGAGCCTGAATATTCAAGCTCTACACATTTGAATACTTTATAAAACATATAAGATATCCAAATATAACCGACCCCCAGGAGTTGAACATGAAGAGCACCACACGCCACCTTATTACCCTCTCTCTCGGACTTTGCCTGAGCTTATCCGCCCTAGCCAGAACGACCGTTAAGGTCGACGGTTCGAGCACCGTCTTCCCCATCACCGAAGCCGTCGCTGAGGAATTCCAAAAAGAACAGCAAGGGAAAACCCTCGTCACCGTAGGCATCTCTGGCACGGGCGGCGGTTTCAAAAAATTCTGTCGCGGTGAAACCGACGTTCAAGATGCGTCGCGCCCCATCAAGACTGAAGAAGCCGTCATCTGTAAAGACGCCGGCATCGGATACATCGAATTGCCTATCGCCTACGACGCGATCACACTCGTCGTGAGCAAGAAGAACACCTGGCTCAAGGACATCACCGTCGCCGAACTCGCAACGCTGTGGGCTCCCGCGGCTCAAGGCAAAGTTACGACCTGGGATCAAGTGCGCAAAGGCTGGCCCAAAAAAGCGATCCATCTCTATGGAGCCGGCTCCGACTCAGGAACCTTCGACTACTTCACCGAAGTCGTGAACGGCAAAGCCAAGGCGAGCCGCAGCGACTACACCTCGTCCGAAGACGACAACACGCTCGTCCAAGGCGTCTCGCAAGACGACTCCGGTTTCGGATACATTCCCTTCTCTTACTTTGAGAACAACGTCGACAAGCTCACGAACGTCGCCGTCAAAAACGTCAAAGGCCAGCTCTTGCTTCCGACCGCGAAGACCATTGCCGATGGTTCCTACGCACCTTTCTCGCGCCCGATCTTCATCTACGTTTCGACCAAAGCCCTCGAGAAAGCCGAAGTCGGCGCCTTCGTCGATTACTACCTGAAGAACACCGTGAAACTCGTGACCCAAGTCGGATACGTCGCCCTGCCTGAGAATTTCAACACGCTCGTGCGCGCTTCCTACGACAAAAAACAAGCCGGGAGTCTCTACCCTAAAGGCGAAGAGCTCGGCCTGAACCTCGGAACGCTCCTTAAGAAAAACGCGCGTCAGTGAGATCCCGCTTTAAGCGCACGGTCGAATTCCTGGCCGAAAGACTCCTCGGTCTTTCGGCCACGCTTTCGGTCGGGATCACTTTCGGCATTCTCTTTATCTTGTGGCGAGAGGCGCTTCCCTTTTTCGCTCACGTTTCGTTGAGGGATTTCCTTTTCGATTCCCAGTGGTCGCCGCTCTTCTCTCCCGCGCATTACGGAATTTTCCCGCTGCTCGTCGGAACTATGGTCACCACACTCATTGCCTGCACCTTCGCCGTACCTGCCGGCATCATGGTCGCGCTGCTCCTCAGCGAATATGTTCCCGACCGCGTCCGGACCTGGCTTAAACCCACGATCGAACTTCTCGCGGCGGTTCCTTCCGTCGTTTTCGGATACTTTGCCCTCCTCGTCGTGACCCCTTTCCTTCAAAAATTCATTCCTGGTCTCCAGGGATTTAACCGCCTCAGCGCGGGCCTCGTACTTGGACTTCTGATTCTTCCCTACATGGCTTCGCTTGCGGAAGATGCCTTCAAATCTGTCCCGAAATCGCTGCGTGAAGCCTCCTATGCGTTGGGTGCGAATCGCTTTACGACCGCGTTCGGCGTCGTGGTTCCTTCGTCATTCTCGGGTTTGAGTTCGGCTGCCATCCTGGCGATTTCGCGCGCGCTCGGCGAAACGATGGTCGTCGCGATCTCGGCGGGCATGCTTCCGTCGCTCAGCCTAAATCCGCTCGAGCCCTCTGCTACGGTCACGGCCTACATCGTTCAAGTAAGCATGGGTGACCTTCCCCACGGAAGCATTGGCTATCAGTCCATCTTCGCTGCGGGTCTCATGCTCTCGCTCGTGACCTTCTCTTTGAACTTCTTCGCTCACCGCATGAAGCTGAAGCGCATGGAAAGAGCGAACGGATGAAAGCCCTCATCAGTCCGCAACAACGACGTGCGAAAATTTACGCACGCATTTTCGTAACGGCTTCTTTCGCTATTCTTGGTTTGAGTTTTCTCGTACTCATTCTTCTTTTCGCGGATCTTCTCACGAAAGGACTCCCGCGCCTCTCGATGGCTTTCCTGACCTCGTTTCCTTCGCGTTTTGCCGATCAAGCAGGGATTCTCTCGGCCTGGGTCGGCTCGCTCTGCATCGTCATCCTGTGTTTGCTCTTTGCGATCCCCGTCGGCATCGGCGCCGCAGTTTATCTCGAGGAGTACATGAACAAGAGCTGGTACGCCAATCAGATCGAGATCTCGCTCGGAAATCTTGCGGGCGTTCCTTCGATCATCTATGGCCTCATGGCTCTGGGATTCTTTGTCTACCAGCTCGGACTGGGCCACAGCGTCCTTACGGCCGGCCTCACGCTCTCACTGCTCGTGCTTCCGATCGTGATCGTGAGCGCGCGCGAGAGCCTGCGCAGTGTTCCGGACAACCTCAAAGAAGCGGCTTACGCGCTCGGCGCATCGAAGCTTCAGATGATCCGCCATCACCAGCTTCCCTATGCGCAATCGGGGATCTTTACGGGCGTCATTCTCTCGCTTTCGCGTGCTCTCGGCGAAACCGCGCCACTCCTCACGATCGGCGCGCTCACCTTTATTGCGTTCTTGCCGCAGACTCCGATACAACCCGATTTTCCCTTCGTAAACTTCAACTGGCTCATGGATCCTTTTACGGTGCTCCCGATCCAGCTCTTCAACTGGACCTCGCGCCCACAAGCAGAGTTCCATCAGAACGCCGCTGCTGCTTCGCTCATCCTCGTGACGCTTACAGTGCTTCTAAATCTGACGGCAATCATCCTGAGAAACCGTTCTAGGAGAAAATACCAATGGTAATGCAACCCTCCACTTCTCTGCTCCTGAAGATCGAAGACCTTTCGGTCTATTACGACAAGACCCAAGCGCTGAAGAACATCACCCTGTCCGTGCGCGCCAACGGAATCACTGCGCTCATGGGCCCCTCGGGTTGCGGCAAGAGCACGTTCTTGCGCGCGATCAACCGCATGCATCAGCTCTACGACTCCATCAAACTCACGGGCAGCATCCGCCTCGAATCCCACGACATCGACTTGCTGGCGCACGATACGCCCGTCGAATGGGTGCGCACGCACATCGGTATGGTCTTCCAGAAACCCAATCCCTTTCCGAAAACGATTTTCGAGAACGTCGCCTACGGATTGCGAGTCCAGGGCGTAAAGAACAAAAACGAACTCGAGGGCAAGGTTCAGAAAGCGCTCGAGAGTGCGGGCCTTTGGAAAGAAGCGAAAGATCGTTTGCAAAAGAACGCATTCACGCTTTCCGGCGGACAACAGCAGCGTCTGTGTATCGCACGCGCGCTCGCGCCGGAACCCGAAGTCCTTCTCATGGACGAACCCACGAGCGCACTCGATCCCGTATCGACGCAGGTGATCGAAGAACTCGTGATGTCACTCTGCGAAGAAACCAGCATCATGCTCGTCACGCACAACATGCATCAAGCGAGACGCATCTCGAACGACGTCGCGTTTCTTTATCTTGGAGAGTTGCTGGAGAGCGGAACGACCGAGCAAGTTTTCGGCGATCCGAAGCATGAAACCACGCGCAGTTATCTGCTTGGCAGCATCGGATAATAGTCAAACCGTCCATCTCCGAAAAAAAATTTCGCCCACCTTTCCATCTTCATGAAACTTTAATAGAAGCAGAACTTAAGCCCCGGGGACCTCATTCGAGCGTCTTTGAGATACTCATCAACAACTTGCAGCGTCTTAAGATTCTCTGAATGTGGGAGGGGGGGCTTTTCTTTGCGCTGCATCCCAAATCTTCACGCCAACTTAACCGGCTCACCCTTTAAACTAAGGGAAAGAATACCGATCCAATAAGTTGAACGTGAGATGAGGACGCATGAATAAAAATAATTCCATTCTTTGCAAGACCACGAGTGGGGGAGCTTTTGTTCTCAGCCTCGTCATTCTCGCATCGTGCGGAGTTCCCGGTGCCGGTTGCGGCGACGGAGTC
>JBDSDI010000091.1:0-27654 GCA_039920645.1 Bdellovibrionota bacterium
GGAACACGTTGCGATTTGCCCTGGGCCATTTCGAGCCGGGTGACACGCGAATCCGTCCATCCAGTCCAGATCTATGAATCGCTGCTGCTCTTCGCGCTAGGCTTTTTTCTCTGGAAAAACGAATCGCTCCGCTTGAACGCGCGCCGCAGCGTCGGAGGCGCGGGAATCTACCTCGTTGCTTATTCTCTGATCCGCTTCGCGCTCGAGTTCCTGAGAGGCGACGAAACACGCGGAAACTGGGGGCCGCTCAGCACCTCCCAGTGGATTTCCATCCCACTTTTTGTGGGGGGAGTCTGGCTGATTCGAGGCGAGATTATTCGCGGTCGAGTTCGACGTTGAACTCTTCGGTATCTTCGTTCCAGGTCGCACGGACGAGAATCGGCTTGCAGCAGACTTCGCAATCAACCGTAATTTCCTGGGCGTGACCGCCTCCGGGATCGATCGGAATACTGATGGACTCGGCACAATAAGGGCAGGAGGCAGTGACATCTTCGAAAAGCATGGCGTTCATTATGCCCTAGTCGCTCTCCTGCGCAGGGCATAAAATTCAAAAAGACTTTCTGCTCCCCCTACAAGGGCTTGATTTCGGCTCCCGGCCGCAGCATAACTTTCTGACTATGAAAGTCGAAATCGAAAATCTGAACGGCAATTTCAAGAAACTAAAAATCGAGATCCCCGCGGACATCATCACCAAACGCGTCGACACTCATTTCAAGAACATCCAAAACGACGTCACTCTTAAGGGTTTCCGTAAAGGCAAGGCTCCGATGGCACTTGTTCGCGAGACCTACGGCCCCCAAGAAAATCCCCGTATCACCCGCGATCTCGTCAACGAATACCTCAACAAGGCGATCGTCGACAACGCCCTCGCGCCCGTCGCGAGTCCCGAGATCAATCTCGACAAGCCCCTCCTTGAAGGAGCTCCTTTCGCTTTCACCGCAAACTTCGAGAACCTTCCCCCCGTCGTGCTCAAGGACTACGCAAGCTTCAAGGCCGCGACTAAAAAATTCACAGTCGAAGACTCCGAGATCCAGGAAACGCTCGGCAACATCCAACAACAACTCTCCAAGCTTGAAAAAGCTCCCGACGGCACCGTCATGGCGAAGGGCATGGTCGCTCAGATGGACTACGAAGGTACTGAGAACGGCGTTCGCGTCGAAAGCACCTGCGCAGTGGATGCTTTCGTCGAACCCGGCAATGGTCAGCTCATCGAAGACTTCGACAACAACGTGATCGGCCTCAAGAAGGGCGACTCCAAAGAATTCAAAGCGAAATTCCCCACCACCGCCGACGAAGGCCAAGAGCCCCATCCTCTCGCGGGAAAGACTCTGCAGTTCAAAGTCACCGTGAAGGATGTCTACAACAAGAACCTTCCGGCGCTCGATGATGAGCTCGCCAAGAAAGTCGGACCTTTCGAGAATTTCGACGCCCTCAAAACGCGCGTCATCGAAGATATCAAGAACCAGAAAGAACAGACTCAGCGCCGCGAAGTTCAAGAACAAGCGATCCAGTGGCTCATCGAAAAGAACCCCGTTCAAGCTCCTGAGACCCTCGTGAACCAACAAATCCAGAATCTCGCGATCGAAGCGGGCATGCAGCTCCAGAACATGGGACTCCCGCAAGAACAGATCGAGGAGCGCCTTAAAGAGTGGAGCGACGAGATGACGGGCCGCGCAACGACCCAGGTCAAAGCGTCATTGCTGCTTGGCGCCATCGGGCGCGAAGAAAAGATTCAAGTCAACGATGAGGACATCCGTAAAGAACTCGGCCGTATGGCTACGCAAATGCGTAAAAATCCACAAGAAATTGTGAAGGACATGCAAGAGAAGAACATGATCGCGGGCTTTATGAGACAGATCCAAGAACTCAAAGCTCTCGACTGGCTTCTCGAAAAAGCCATGTCCTAGAGAAAGGGTCCATGACGTCAAGAATCGAAGACATCGTAGCGAACATTCCTTTTGTTGTTGAAAATACTCCTCGAGGGGAGCGCACCTACGATATCTATTCGCGGCTTCTCATGGACCGTATCGTTTTCCTGGGCACCCAGGTCAACGATCAGGTCGCCAACGCGATCATCGCGCAGTTCCTCTTCCTGGAAAGCGTGAACCCCGAAAAAGAAATCACCCTTTTTATCAATAGCCCCGGCGGCAGCGTAACTGCGGGCTTGGGCATCTACGACATCATGCAATACGTCACCTGCCCCGTTTCGACGATGTGCACGGGTATGGCGGCCAGCATGGGCTCCCTGCTTCTCGCCGGCGGCAGCAAAGGCCGTCGCTTCGCACTGCCCAATGCGCAGGTCATGATCCACCAACCTTTAGGCGGAGCTCAAGGCCAAGCGACAGACATCGAGATTGCTGCGAAAAACATTCTTCGTATGAAGAAGCTTCTCAATGGCATCTACAACAAACACTGCGGACAGACTCTCGAGCAAATCGAGAAAGACACCGACCGCGACAATTTTATGACGGCAGAACAAGCGAAGGAGTGGGGCTTAATTGACGAGATCATCACCCACCGTCGCGGGCTTTAAGGGTAGGATTAAAGAGCATGTCTGTAAAAGAACTCTACTGTTCATTCTGCGGCAAAAGTCAGCGCGAAGTTCGTAAACTCATCGCCGGTCCTTCGGTGTACGTTTGCGACGAGTGCATCTCCCTCTGCAACGAAATCATTGCGGAAGAAGCGAGCAAGGAAGACGTCAAGACCGGTCTCACTGCGGTTCCCAAACCGAATGAGATCAAGACGATTCTCGACGACTACATCATCGGCCAGGACCAAGCCAAAAAGGTTCTCGCGGTTGCCGTCCACAATCATTATAAGCGCATCATGCTTCCGAAGACCTCGCGTCCCGACGACGTCGAAGTCCAAAAGACCAACATTCTCCTGATCGGTCCCACCGGTTCGGGTAAGACCCTGCTCGCACAAACACTCGCACGCGTCTTGAAGGTTCCCTTCGCGATCGCGGACGCGACCTCTCTGACCGAAGCGGGCTACGTCGGCGAAGACGTCGAGAACATCATCTTGAATCTGCTCCAAGCAGCGGATTGGGATGTTGAAAAAGCTCAGCGCGGTATCGTCTACATCGACGAAATCGACAAGATCGCCAAGAAGTCCGAGAACCCTTCCATCACGCGTGACGTGAGCGGCGAGGGTGTGCAGCAAGCGCTCCTGAAAATCATCGAAGGAACGCGCGCGAATATTCCTCCTAAGGGCGGACGTAAACATCCTCAGCAAGAGTACATTCCCGTCGACACCACCAACATCCTCTTCATCGTGGGCGGCGCTTTCGTCGGTCTCGATAAGATGATCAGCGAGCGTCTCACCGCTCGTACCGTCGGTATCGGCTCGAACATTCAGGACGCACGCAAGAAGCAAGGCAACACTCTGCTCGGCGAAAACCTTCAGAACGAAGACCTCGTGAAGTTCGGACTTATCCCCGAGTTTCTCGGTCGTCTTCCGATGGTCGCCGCTCTCGAAGAACTCGACGAAGATGCGCTCCTCTCGATTCTCACCAAGCCCAAAAATGCGATCACCAAGCAGTACCGCAAGATGTTCGAACTCGAAGGCTGCAAACTGGAATTCGACGAAGGCGCACTTCGCGCTGTCGCCCAAAAAGCGATCAAGCAAAAGACCGGCGCTCGCGGTCTGCGCTCCATCCTCGAAAAGGCGATGCTCGACGTCATGTTCGAGATCCCTTCGCTCTCCGGCGTGCGCACCTGCACTGTCCATGAGGAAGTGATCACGAAGGGCGAGAAGCCTCGGATCGCCCTCGGCGAGGCCACGACCCCCGTAGTTTCCGAAGCTCCTGGACCGAAAAAAGTCAGCGCTTAAAGCCTTCTCCGCTAAAAAATTCAAAACCCCGGTCTTCGAAAGAAGATCGGGGTTTTTTGTTTTGCCGATACGCCCGACATTTGAACAAAAACCTGACTCCCCCCAAATAAATGCGAAAGCAGTTTGTGCCGCAGCGCCGACTCGACGAGAATAAGGATATGTCGTCAGGCAGCAAAGCTTCTCCAAAGAAACGTAAAGCTCCTAAAAAGAAATCTGAGGGCGATAACGCCCAAACCACCCAGCAAGTCGTGCCGATGCTGCCGCTACGGGACATCGTCATCTATCCGCATATGGTGGTGCCCTTCTTCGTGGGTCGCGAAAAATCGATTAATGCTCTCGAAGCGGCGATGGCCGACAAGACCGACATCATCCTTTGTACGCAACGCGACAGCCAGAACAACCAACCGGGACTCGACGACGTCTACCCCATCGGTTGTCTTTCGAGTGTAATCCAGCTCGTGAAACTTCCCGACGGAACTCTCAAAGTTCTCGTCGAAGGGAAGAAACGCGCGCGCATCATGCAACTCGCCGACGACAAGGACTACGTGCTCGTCGAAGTCGAAGAAGTCGTCGAGAACGTCGAGAACCCGACCGAAGCCGAAGCGCTACTGCGCTCGCTCAACAAGACTTTCGAATCTTACGTGAAACTCAACAAGCGCATTCCCGCCGAACTTCTCATGTCCATCCAGAGTATGGACGATCCCTCGCGCCTCGCGGATACGATCGCCTCGAACCTGAACATCAAGCCCGAAGACAAGCAAGGGCTTCTCGAACTCATCGATCCCGTCGGTCGCATGGAAAAATTGCTGTCGATCCTGCAAAGCGAAATCGAAATTCTCCAAGTCGAGCGCCGCATCCGTTCGCGCGTGCGCAAGCAGATGGAGAAAGGCCAGAAAGAGTACTACCTCAACGAACAGATGGCCGCGATCCAGAAGGAACTCGGCGAGCGCGATGAGTTCAAGACCGAGATCGAGGAGCTCGAAAAACAAATCAAAGCTTCTCAGATGTCGTCCGAAGCTCGCGAAAAAGTTGATGCCGAACTTCGCAAGCTCAAGATGATGGCCCCTATGAGCGCCGAAGCCACCGTCATCCGCAACTACATCGACTGGGTCCTGGTGCTTCCGTGGAAGACCGCATCGCAAGACAACCTCGACCTCGTGCACGCCAAAGACATTCTCGATCACGATCACTACGGTCTCGAGAAAATCAAAGAGCGCATCATCGAGTATCTTGCAGTGCAAAGTCTCTCGGACAAACTCAAAGCTCCGATCCTCTGTCTCGTCGGCCCTCCCGGGGTCGGCAAGAGCTCGCTCGCAAAATCGATCGCCTCCGCGGTCGAACGTCAGTTTATCCGTATCTCGCTCGGAGGCGTGCGTGACGAGGCCGAAATCCGCGGCCATCGTAAGACTTACGTCGGCGCGATGCCCGGCAAACTGATCCAGTCCATGAAGAAAGCGGGCACCAAGAACCCCGTATTTCTTCTCGATGAAATCGACAAGATGGGCTCGGATTACCGCGGCGATCCTTCGTCGGCGATGCTCGAAGTCCTCGATCCGGGCCAGAACTCGACCTTCAATGACCATTATCTGGAAGTCGACTTCGATCTTTCGAGCGTGATGTTCATCGCAACGGCGAACAACCTCGATACGATCCCCCAGCCCCTTCTAGACCGTATGGAGCTTATCTACGTTTCGAGCTATCTCGAAACCGAAAAGCTGCAGATCGCCAAGCATCACTTGGTCCCCAAGCAAATCGAAGCTCACGGCCTCAACGAGAAAAAAATCGTTGTCGAAGAATCCGCTCTCCTCGAGCTCTTGCGCTACTACACGCGCGAGGCGGGAGTGCGTAACATCGAACGCGAGATCGCCAACATCTGCCGCAAAGGTGCGAAGAAGTACGTCGAACAAAAAGATAAGTCCAAGACCATTCACGTTAAGGCCGAGAACATCGAAGAATATCTCGGGCCTCGCCGCTACAAATTCGGCATGATCGAAACCCACGACCAAATCGGCATGTGCAACGGCCTCGCGTGGACCGAAGTCGGCGGCGATACGCTCAACATCGAAGTTTCTGTGATGCCCGGCAAAGGTAACCTCAAAATCACCGGCAAGCTCGGCGACGTCATGCAGGAATCTGCGCACGCCGCTTACAGCTACGTCCGCTCGCGCGCGGCGCGCTGGGGACTGCCTCCGGATTTTTACGAGAAGGTCGATATTCATATCCACGTGCCGGAAGGCGCGGTGCCGAAGGACGGACCTTCTGCCGGTATCACGATGGTGACGGCGCTCGTCTCGGCGCTCACTCAAAAACCCGTCCGCAAAGATATTGCCATGACGGGCGAGATCACTCTTCGCGGAAATGTGCTTCCGATCGGCGGCCTCAAAGAGAAGCTGCTTGCGGCCCAACGCGCCGGCATCACGCGCGTGCTGATTCCTGAGGAAAATGAGAAAGATCTCTACGACGTGCCGGAAGAAATCCTGCGCGACGTCGCGATCGTTCCGGTCGATCACGTCGATCAGGTCTTAAGACTTGCTCTCAATATTGAAGAGACGGATCCCCTCGCCAACATTCTCGGCGAAGCGCGGCGCCCGGTCGCCACGGTAAAAACCAAGAACGGCATCGTCAGTGTTCACCAGACCCATTGAGACGTCATTTTTTTGACATTGAACCTAGGTCCCTTCGATCAAAGCATTGACTCGCGGCCCCGCTCCTTAGGAATTAGAATCATGATCAACGTGAAAAATTTTCAGCAACTGACATCCGGACTTAGTCTCCTCGTCGCTCTCAGCTTGTTTGGATGCGCGAGTGCCAGCCAAGACCCTTGGCCCGATGCTCAAGACCAAATGGCAGGCTTCGCTCAAGTGACCTCCCAACAAGCACGGCGCCCTGGCTCGGCGTCTGCCAATCCCGTGAGCTGCTTCGATGCTTCGATGGCTTCCGGAATTTCTGCAAACGCCACGATCGAACTTGAGCTCACCCATGCCGATGTCGCCTACGCCGCCGAAAACGGCGCTGCGGTTACCCTTCGTCTCGCGGGATCCCTTCGTACGGTCGCAGAAGTCGAGCGTACTGAGAAGGGAACGCTTCGCCGCAATGGATTCGAGATCACCACTCTTGGCCCTAGCGACAGCGTCACCCTCGATACTTTTCAAACCGTAACCATGCCCCGTACCATCAAGCTCCGAGTCTCTGGAATTTTCATCAACGAACTCCTCCAAAAGACCCCGAATCCCGAAGCTTCGGAGATTTTAGTGGGCATCGAGCGCACCTATGCCGAAGGCCGTCCTCAAAACTTGGGTCGTATGATCCTTTCGCTCGGCGATATCCGCACGAATCTGCAGAAGAACCCTTACGGATACAGTTCTGAGGAAAAGCTTTCCCTCAAATACAGGGGGCTAGCCCTCGTTACGACGAGCGTTTCCTGCGGAAACGCTCCCGAAGTCACGCATTGACCCTCGCCCGAGGGCACGATATATCCTCTTTGTCTGACCAGGTAGAAGTCCTTTAGCTCAGTTGGTTAGAGCACCTCCCTTACAAGGAGGGGGTCATCCGTTCGAGCCGGATAAGGACTACCATTTTTATTCTCATTAATCCGAATTATCAATAACTTAACAGAACTTGGAGCTGCCACGCTTCTTTCATTGATACATTCATTTGCATTCTAGTGATGCTGGGAACGCTCAAGTTACGGCAGGATTAAGGCGGCGACGTGAAGTTGTTAACCCTATTCGCAATCTAAAGAATCTCAGTTCGCCCTGAATCCTTTCGGGCGATCCATACTTCCTGGAACTCCTTCACCGTCGTACATGGCACCTTGGGGTCCGAAACGGTGATGTACCCATATAGGTAAAGAAAGGCACACAGCCGATGATGTCCGTCGAGGATATGAAACCTTCCGTTTTCAGATAGTTCCAGAATGATAGGCTTTGGAAACACCCCGTTTGTTTCTAAAAATTCAGAACACCGTTTAATTCTCTCAGCCCCGTCGGACATGAAAAGTGAGTACAGAGTATGTTCTCCAAAGACATGCCCACGGATCATTTCAAGAACTCGATTAAAATCGTTTTCTTCAAAACACCCGGGCCTAATTTGTATATGGGTTTTCTCCCAAGTCAGATTCCTCAGGTAAGCCAAATCTCTTGGCTTACCCAGAATAGCTCCCCAAGTATTCTCCTGCGTGGGGGGCCATCCGGCTCGCCCCACAAAATCAGAAAGCCAATCCACTATGATTTCTATTGGTGTATTGGGAAGATCGCGTCGAATTTCTTCAATCACACTTCTCTCAAGTTCAGTCACTAAACCTCAGTTCTTGGGGAGGCTTTTTTCCTAGATTCAATTTTTTTATTGGCCGGATCAGCCAACTTCGCAGCCTTTAAGACAGGAAGAGTAAACGGGGGAACCCCCATCCGCCTCATAGAACTATCTATGAACTCGCGCATATACCCATGGACCTGGAAACTTCCCGTCGTCGTACAGAATTCATCTAAAATAGCGTCGGCATATTTCATATGAGAAACTTTGTAGGCGGAGACGAAAGTCGCGTTTAAAGCAAAAATTGAATCGCCTTGCTTAATGTCGTCAAATTCAGAATTGGCGGACCCTTTAATCTTCACCGTAAAGAAGCAGACGATGCCTTCATCCTCTCCAGATCGTATCCATTGAAACTCATTATCAAGATGCAGTGCCACTTTCTGGGTGTCGACAGCCGCGGCCGGAATACTGCATTCCATAATCGAAGATTTCAAATTTATCTGAACCAGTTCAGCCTCTTGAACGAACCTCACTACGTCAGAATTAGAATCAATTATCTTGTCCATACTAACTGCCCTTCTGTTGCAATAGTCGTAGGTACGAATGTGGAGTACGGAATCTGATGTTCCGCAGATTTTCTAAAGCCCTTAAAAGCGGTGCCCCAATGCTCCGACTTTTCCAATCTCTGATTTTTAGTTTTATGAGGAAGCGCATACACCGTTATTTGATTCCTATAGGTTGGATGCATTTCCTCAGCTTTGACATACGGAAAAGTCCAATAGCTAGACAACCCTTCGGACTTCATTAGAGACCGAAAGCCAAACGTAACTTCGTGCCCGAGATGAAAACAAATTTTTACAAAAGACCTTAGAGTGAGGTTACGCTCCTCATCAAACAGTCTACAAATCTGCGAAGGTGAGACTTCCATCTTTTTGGCAAGTGCCTTTTGATTAAGACCGGACTTGTCTAACAACTCGTTAACAACTCCTTGCGCTTTCATCAAAGCTACGTCTTCCTGAAAAGTCGCAGAATTGGTAAAATCAGCGTTTCTTCTTACTCTTGTTTTCTTCACTCTTTACTCCGTCTTTTATTGCTATCGTACTTGGCAATTCCGTATAGGCGTCATAGCGGTTTCGAAATTGTTGAAGATCTCCCTTCTTCCAATCGTCTCCCTTTTTTATGCATCCGTAAGCCAATAACAGGGTGTCTCGATGCCCCTCGGCCCAAAAGCACCCAACGCGCACTTGATTTTTCTTCAGCTCCAGCAGGGCCTTCCCATTGTAATCTTCGAGCTTTTTAAACTTTTGCCCGTTTCTAAAAGTACGATCTACATCCAGCATTTTAAGGACTGCGAAAATTCCATCGTGCTCAACTTCGCTGACTCTTTTTCGATCATCTAAAAAGTCTCCCACCGGCTCACCACCTTTTACTGTCAGCTCATAAGCCTTCAGCTTGTTGTCCCCCTCGTAGATCAACGGGTGAATGCCATCTAAGGGCAGTTCGTTGTCTGCCTGACTCACATCTCTCTACTCCCCTTTTCGACACTTCTACCCATATCTTTACATATATGTAAATTTATTTCAACCCCATAAGATTAAGTCACTGTTATTACTAATATTTAATAGGAATTTCTCCCGGCGCCATAGGCGCTAAGAGGCATTAAAACCTAATTGTTTAATAGGCGAGGACAATGGTCGGCTACGAAAGATGCTGTGCCGAGAGCGGGGAAAATCTACGCCGTCAGGTCAGTGATGCTTACGTTCAAGCTTACTGCGACTTTCCAGACGGTATGCATACTCGGGCTATAGGTTCCGCTCTCTAGCTTTTGGTAGAAGCGATAGTTAAACCCGCGCTCTGCCATCTGTTCCTGAGTTAGTCCTTTTGCCTTACGGATGCGCTTGAGGTTATTCGCAAACCTCTTCAGAAACGCCTCATAAGTTCCCTTAGCCACATTCCAATTTTGTTCTTCACGAACTCTTTAAACCACGTCCTATTTAGTTCGTGTATCCTGACGGAACAGTTCCCTGGAGGATTACGATGCCCTTTTTGATTCGAAACACATTACCCGAAGGTATTACGTTTTTGATGTGCGCAATTCTGGCCGGATGCGCATCCGCCCCAAATCCAAAGTACACAGAAGAAAACATCGACAAAGATCCGCGAATACAGCGCATTCAGTACGAAACCTCAAAGCACATATATCTTCCAGAATGTGTCGAAGGCGACACTGCGCCCTGCGCAGATCTAGCGACCAACCATTTCCGGGCAAATACAGAAAATATTCAGAAATACTGCGGCGGAAAAAAGAGTAAGAAATGCACCGAAACACTAAGCACGATGCTCGCCGCACAGTTTTCGCTTCGCTATGATGGAGCAGACTGGCCCAAGGTAAACTTGATTTGCACAGCAAACCCTGAAAAATGCGAGGGAATGACTGGTTACGAAAGAGTAATCGCAGAGTCCCACAATCAACATTACCTCACTTTGATGAGAGCTAAGTTAGACAAGATTTACTCCAAAATGGGAGAAGAACAGCAGGCTGAACAAAACTCAGATAGAGAGCGGCGCGCGCGCGTCTCTCAAGCACTTGGTCAGTTCGGATCTGACTTACAAAAGACCCCCAAAGAGACCTCGTGTACCTCACGACCTGATGGATTCGGAGGAATCAAAACCGTCTGCAACAAATAAATCAACGCCGTTGGCCTCAACGTATGGCAACCATTTAACCATGAAAGACCGGTCCCGAATGTTCAAATACATGGGGGGTAGGTCCGATTTATCTAACCTGTTGGATAGAGCCTTGGTATGACTCTAAGACATGCCAACCCTAAAGCGGATCCAGCCCAAGGCTCCTTACTTTCCCAGAACGTCGCCACTCTGGACCCTCTCTGACGTTCAAAAGGCTGCTGCGAACGCACAGTGTGAGCCAACGATAGTTGAACCCCTCGTCAAAGTTTTAAGAACTTATTGGAGCTCTTATGAACTAGTTCATGCACGAGTCTCGAACACTGACCTCCGTAGAGAATTTCAGAAAATTCAAGCCGCGATCGAGTCTCTTGATCTTATTCTCGAAAATATTTCCGAACGCGCCTTCCTTAGATCTGGCCCCAAAGAAACAAGACTTCTCCGAGATGTATTGTCGCAACACCTAATCCAAATCAAAACTGTCAATGCCGCCGTACCTCGAGGCAAAGAGCCAAAACCGCCAACCGAGTACCCTCTGCACAACTTAATATTTTCAATCCATAAAATTCTAATCTCCGGGAAAACTCTTAAAAAAAAGAACACGGCACCTATAATCCATGAACTATTGAGGCCCCTTCTGAAGAATATTGCCAAGCACCACGTCCCTCAGCCGGACAGTATTTACACTCTTCTCAAAAACAAACAGCCGAAACGACTCACGTATATTCCCAAGAATAAGTAGCTGCACTTTTAGACGGGTACGCCATACCCACAATTCGATGCGTTTAAAAATAATCCTTTGGGCCTAATACTCCGTCGAGCGGCAACCGCCGCCACCGAAGGAGATGAAATGAATAAACTCAAATACTGGCGACTTGAACGTGGACTGAATCAACTAGAGCTTGCAGATGCAGCGGATGTGCCCCGCTGGAGAATTCAGCAGGCCGAGGGGGGCTACTGCCTTCCCTCGAAAGATCAGATGGGAAAACTTGCATTTGCCCTTGGCGTAAAGCTCGAACAACTCTTTGGTAAACAAGCCACTAAAAGCACGGTCGCCCAATGAAGGTTTTTACGATGAACGAGCTTTTTTCAATGAAGGAACCGGACACCAACTGGACTCTCGATGGGGTCCTACCAACATCAGGTCTTTCAATTATTGCTGGAAAGCCTAAAACTGGAAAATCCACTTTCATGCGCTGCCTAACGATGGCCGTCCAAGCGGGAGCGCCTTTCATGGACCGATCTACAAAACTCGGACCGGTGCTGTATTTTGCCCTCGAAGAAAAAGCTACCGAGGTTCGTAAACATTTTGAATCCCTCGGAGCCGATGGTCATGAAGAGGTTCGTTTTTACTTCGGAAAGCCTCCCGGGAATCGTGTCCAATTTCTTCAAACACAGATCGAGGAGTGGAACCCCTCGCTAATTATTATTGATCCCGTATTTCGATTTTTTGAAGTCCATGACTGCAACGACTACCAAGAAGTGAATCGCGTTCTGACGGACCTCATGGACGTTGCGAGACTTACCGAGGCGCATATCATGTGCTCCCACCATATGAACAAAGGCGGCAAAGGGGATGCGGATGGAATCTTGGGCTCTACAGCAATCTTTGGGGGAGTCGACACGGCGCTGATGCTCATGAGAAATGGGGAACATCGAACCCTAGCCACAACCCAGCGTTATGGGCAGGACATGCCCGAAACGATTTTGAGGTTCGACCCTCAAACAAGGCACATTTTGGGGACATCAACAAAAGATGAGTGGAGTGCCGCTTCCTTACGGCAATCAATTCTGACGATCGTTAAAGAACTTGGGTCCTGTACTGAAGCGACAATCCTCACCGTTACTAAGGGAAGATCTGAAGACCTAAAGCGGGAACTTCGAGTTCTTGTGGAGTCCGGCCACGTTCAGCGACATGGATCCGGCTTCAAAGGACAGCCGTTTTCATACAATCTTCCAGAATTTGCTGGTCCCCATTTAGGTACGCCTAAAGCGGGACCAGCATTTATGCCTGTAGAGCTGTAGGAGGCCCTATGGATCCAACCAACACGACCCTCCAGCTACTGACCCCCAATGAAGTAAAAGGCCTTCTTAAGAGGAAGTCCGTCCGAACGATATATCTTCTCGTTAAGGAGGGGCGACTGCGCGCGGTTCAGGATGGCCGCCACCTAAAGTTCCGCCCTGAAGACGTTGAAACCTACATTCTTGAATCCCTGACCCCCAAGAATACCTTGAGTGATGCGAGATACCACCCTAATCCGTTTAGCCGTGGCAGCTCTTTGTCTAAGACAACGAGGTGATCTTTGAAAATAAGTAAGACCGCAACAGGGTACCTAATGGATGCACCACATCCGGTGTACCGAGCCAAACGCATCCGACGGGTTTTAAAAGCCCCCGACAAACGCACAGCCCTTCTGCTCGCCAACCGATACATTGCTGACCTGCTAGAAAGGGGGGATGTTCTACCCCCCGGTCATCGGAAAGGATCCACCTTTAGTGAAGCTGCTCTTCAATATCTAAGAGAAGAGAGTATTCGCAAATCTGAGGGATCACGATGGCACGACAAGAAGTGTTTCGAACGGTTCTTTGAGCTCGTTGGGACTAGCTATCTCGACGAGTTGTCCCAAACGCATATCAGTCGCTTCATCAACAGCCTGTCAGAAAAAGGACTGAAAGCTGCCTCCATCAACCGGACGCTAAACTCATTAAAGGCGCTTTTGTCGTGGGCATTTCGGAATGGACTGGTGCGAACAAATCTCAGCCCTGAATGCATCCGCATTAAAGGAGCCCAAAGAACTTGTAGGCCCTTGAGTGCAGAGAAGCTCCAGCCGCTTCTACAGCAGATGCAGCCCAGTCTCCGAATGGCGACATTGATCTCTGGAGTCTTAGGACTCCGTAGGGGGGAAGTCGCCAACCTTTCATGGGCCAACATTGATTGGGAGAGATGTGAAATTTTTATCGGTTCAGATGGAAGATTCAATACCAAGTCGGGAGACCCCAAGAAGGCTTACCCATCGCCGGCTCTTTTAGAAGAGCTGCGCAAGTATCGGGTAACCACGAAGAACACGACTCCTTGGGTATTTCCCAACAAATTTCGTAGCGGACCAATTAAGGCTGCGAGTATTTCCAAGCAATGGAGAAGGGCTCGTTTGAAGACTGGTGTTAGCGACGCCATTTTTCATGATCTACGCTCTACCGCTGCAACCGCCTTTGCTGAGTTTGGAAACTCGGATGCGGTAGTCGGTAAGTTACTGGGTCACAAATCGCCCAGCATGGCTCGCAGTTACTCTCAGGGTGTACAGGCCGCCCGAATGAGGGAGACAACTGAAGCGTCCCATAAGAGCTTTCTCGTGCTGCTATCTGAACCTGAGGAATGGCGGGATCAGGGCAGAATCGGAGTTGACGATCCCTCTATTGAGATGGAAGTATCCGACATTAGGGCAGTTCCCAGCTAGTGGCCTTCTCCCTTACAAGGAGGGGGTCATCCGTTCGAGCCGGATAAGGACTACCATTTTTACTTCTTATTCTTTGCGAAGCTCTTTCGGTATTCGCCGTATCCTTCAGCAGCCAGCTTTTCCATCGGAACAAAACGCAGCGCAGCCGAGTTGATACAATAGCGCTGGCCTCCCTTATCCTTGGGGCCGTCATCGAAAACATGGCCCAAGTGTGATCCCACCTTCGAGACAACTTCGGTGCGTTTCATGCCGAGCGTGCGGTCATCCTTGGCGTTGATGTCTTCACTCTCAATCGGCTTCGTGAAACTGGGCCATCCCGTGCCGGATTCGAATTTATCGTTGGAACTAAACAGCGGCTCACCCGACACGATATCAACGTAAATACCTGCTCGCTTGTTGTCCCAGAAGGCATTGTGAAAGGGGGTTTCAGTACCGGCTTCTTGCGTGACATGGTATTGCTCAGGGGTGAGGCGAGCTTTAAGTTCGCGTGTTTTGATCGCCTCAATAATGTCTGCCGGTTCGGCGCGTTTTTTGTAATCAACGTCTGCAAAAACGTAGTGGATTGTGAGATCTTTGCCGATCACGAAAGTCGCGGGTACGGGAAGTTCCCAATCGGGATTGCTTTGGTTTTTTTGAAGGTCGATGCCGAAACTTTTGTAGAGTTCTTTCAGATCGTTCGGAACTCCAAAAACAAGCCCGTAGCTCTTCGCAATTTTATTGTTGGCGTCGCTCAGGATCTCGAACTTGAGTCCGTCTTTTTCGGCGGTGCTCACACCAGAGTCGGGGGTTTCTGGAGAAACGGCAACAAGCTGAGCGCCGAGCTGTTTAAAGGCAGGAAGTTTTTCCTGGTATGCCTTCAACTGAGCATTGCAGTAGGGACACCATCCCCCTCGGTAGAACGTTAAAATCACTGGGCCACGCTTGAGAAGGGTGGAAAGCTTCACGTTATTTCCACGGATATTTTTGAGCGAAAAATCTTTCGCTTTAGTGCCAACTTTTGGAATGCCTTCGGTGAGATGCGAAGTGCGAAGCTTTTCGATCGACGCCTCCATAACTTTACGCTTTTCCGCGGGGAGCTTTGAAGCGGAAGCAGCCGTCATGGCATCGAGAGTATCTTTGAGTTTCTTCTCCGAGAATGAAGATACAATAAAAGCGCGGATGTCGGACTCGCTCGTTTTTGCGATAAGGCGTCCCGTTTCCACTTCACCAACGAACGCAATCAAGACCGACTGAGCCGTAACTTTGAGTTCCTGCTTGAGCGCACTTTCGTTGTCGTAATCAACCTTAAGGAGAGTGACGTCTTTCAATACAGGATCGGTCCCAAAGGCGTTCAGGACTTTCTCCTGCTTGATACAGGTCGGGCACCAGTCCGCGTGGAAGTGAAGAAGAATCTTGGAGCCTGATTTTTTTGCCGCCTCAAAAGTTGCCTTATCGTATTTCGGATAGGCGTGCGCCAGTCCTGAAATCAACATGAACCCCATGATTATTTTTTTAAAATTCATTTATGTAACCCTTCTTATCGATCGAAAAACGACTCAAAAGCGAGTCGTAAAGTCCAAGAGCCCTTCGGGAGTCATTCCCACAAGCACGGCCTCAAGCTTCTTGTCGAAGCCACTAAGAACCGCGAGTCCAATGACAAGGATCAAGATCCCAACGACGCGTTTAACAACGCGGGCTGAAGTTCTCGAAGTGCGCTGAATTCTTGCAACGATCGCTTTCGATCCATACGCGATAGCGAGCAGAGGAATCACCGCACCCAGACCAAAGACACACAAGAGAACGAGCGCCTGCAGAGGGTTCTCGCGCTCAGCCGCAAGGCCAATCGCGATCCCCAAACTCGGTCCACTGCACGGAGTCCAAATCACTCCCGTCAACGCACCCAAAGCAAATTGCCGCAGTCCTTCAAATCGCGACGGCTCTCCCCGATCGAGGCGCGAAGAAGCTTGATTTGCTTTATTGATGAGGGGAGCCAGTAACTTCGAAAGAAGCTCCTGGGCTCTTTCGCTCAAAAAGAGAATTCCCGCTATCAAGAGGGCCGCACCAGAAATGAGACGAATAGCGTCTCGGTCCAGACCGATAACCGTTCCAAAACTCGAGAGCAGCCAGGTCGTTCCAACGAAAGTGAGCAATAGCCCAAGGGCAAAGAAAAGAGGGCCCCGTCGACCCTGCCGACCCGAGCTCGCTACCACGAGCGGCAAAACGGGGAGCACGCAGGGGGATAGCGTCGTCAGCGCTCCGGCTAGGCCCGCGAGAATGTAGGTGGGTGCACCCATAACCTGTCAGTGTATAATGGACGACTTTCGTTACAATCATCTCTCGATATTTCATGAGCTATTTTTGAAGTGTGTGCCGCCCAAAGCGCTTGTTCCTCAAAATCGATCTTGGAAAAATTGGGTCATTCCGGTAAGTTCCAGGCCGAATCATCGTTTATAGTCCCCTAGCTCAGTTGGTTAGAGCGTTCCCTTCACACGGGAGAGGTCGCTGGTTCGAACCCAGTGGGGACTACCATTTTAAAGGTCCATTCACGTGAAGCATCACAATCAGGCCCTCCTCGTCGAAAAACTCCCCGCTTATCTTGCGCATCTTCATGCGGAGATCAAAAATGACAAGGGCGGTGAGGTCGCAAGCTACATTCCCGAACTCGCAAAAGTCGATCCGGAAACCTTCGCTATTTCGGTGCGTCTCATGAACGGCAGCGTCGTTTCGGTTGGCAACTCTGCAGCGGAGTTCAGCCTTCAGTCGATTTCGAAGCCCTTTGTCTACAGTCTGGCCTTGGCCGAACTCGGACCTGAGCGCGTGCATCAAAGTGTCGGCGTTGAGCCGACCGGCAACTCTTTCAACTCTATCGTTGAACTCGAGGAAAAAAGTCATCTCCCCTATAATCCGCTCATCAATTCGGGCGCAATTGCGATTTCAAGCTTAATCCCCGGACAAAGTTTTGAAGAGCGCGTGGAGAAAATCCGCTCCTTTCTCTCGAACTGCGCAGGACGAAGCCTTTCCATCAATGAAACGATTTTCGCATCGGAGAAGCTCACGGCACACCGCAACCGCGCCATCGCCAACCTCATGCGCTATTTCAACGTGCTCGCGGATCCGATCGAAGAATCGCTCGATATCTATTTCAAGCAATGCTCCCTGCAGTTGAACTGCGAAGATCTGGCGACCATGGCCGCGACGCTCGCCAACAACGGCGTGAATCCGCTAAGCCACGCACGTATTCTGCCTTCGTCGCATTTGCAGAGTGTGCTGAGTCTCATGTTCACCTGCGGAATGTACGATTCGGCAGGGGAATGGGCCTTTAACGTCGGCATCCCCGCCAAGAGCGGCGTCTGCGGTGGAATTATCGGCGTCGTTCCCGGGATCATGGGGATCTCCGTCTACTCTCCGCGTCTGGACTCCAAAGGACACAGCGTGCGCGGACTCGAGGTTTTCAAGCGCATGTCCAAGGATTTGGGCCTGAGCCTCTTTGCGATGGGAAACGGAGAGAACTTATGAACTTTTCAATCACGCGCCCCTGGATTCCTCTCGCGCAGATCGAGAGCATTATTTTTCTTGAGAGCTATCTCGTCATCGCGATTCTCGCGCTGGCGGGCTTTTTTTTCTACACGTTCTTCCTCAAAGGGATCTCCGACCGTCGCCACCAAAGCCTCAGGCGCCGTTTCAAAAATTTTTCGCTGACGTTTGTCGCCAGCGCGAGTTTTTCGGCACTTCACTGGTTCCTGATCGGAATGGGTTTTCTGGACAATGGGCCAAATAAGCTCGTCTCCTATCTGGCGCTCTTCTCGGTGATCCTCGGCGCAGCTGCGCTCATTATGCTGGCCCAATACTTTCTGTACCTCTATCTCTTCAAGCGCTACGTCACCGTCGGCGTTCCGCGCGTAATCGCAAACTCGTTTACCCTCGTCTTCGCGTGCGGCGTGATCATGTGGCTTTTGTCGGAACTTTTTGGTATCCGCTTAGCGCCGCTGCTCGCGACATCCGCCGTTTTCTCGCTCGTACTCGGTCTGGCCCTGCAAGATACCCTCGGTAACCTTTTCTCGGGCGTCGCACTTCAACTCGAGCGCCCGTTCGGAATCGGTGACTGGGTCGAAGTGCAACTCGCGGCGCAAAAATGGACCGGACAGATTCAAGAGATCAATTGGAGAGCAACGCTGCTCTTAGGTTTTTCGGATGAGCTCATTAGTATTCCGAACAGGACCATGGCGCAGAGTCAGGTGCTCATTTTCACGCACTCGCAAAAACCGCCGCGGCGAAACCAAGCTTTCACGTTCACTTTCAACACGCCCATCGCACGCGCCAAAGAACTTTTACTGAACGTGACGCGTAACCATCCACTGGTGCTGAAAGATCCTGAGGTTCGGGTTTATTTAATCGGCACCGACGGCAACGGTTACACACTTAAGACCTTTTATTCGATCTCGGATTTCGGCGCGCAGTATCGCATCGGTGATCAGATCATGACCCAGTTCCTCGACCAACTGACCGAGAACGGAATGTCCCTCGCCCTCAATCAGATGCAAGTTGTGATCGAAGGCAAGGAAGGAGAGGCGTAATGCCCCTTCGTCAAAATATTGCCGCAGCTCAGTGCAGTCTTTAGCCTTAGCGTATTCTATGACTTGTCAGTGACCGCGCAGAGGCAGACAATAGAGGTTGTGTGAAAGCCCCATTTTCGGAGGACAAAAATATGAAATCTTTTAAAAGCACGTTTATCAAAACATCACTCGTCGCAGTTGTCGGCATTCTTTCCGCATCGCCCGCCCACGCCTTGGTCGGATTCAGCCTGAAGGCTGGCACCAACCTCAACTCTTTCAGTGGTTCGAACTCGAGCGGAAATTCCATCGCTAACTACTCCAACGTTGGCATGGGTTATATGGGCGGTCTCGGCGTCGATATCGGCGTGGGACCCATCGGCGTTCTTGTCGATGTTCTCTACGCGGCCCGTGCCTACAAGTTTGGTATTGGCGCCGACGTGAGTCTCATCAACCACACGCTCAAGCTGCCGAGCATCTACATTCCTATTCAAGCTCGCTTCAGCATCATCCCGCTCCTCAGCCTCACGGGGGGCGTCTACTACTCGATGCTCCTTTCGGACAGCGGCAACGTCTACGACTCCAGCGGCACAAAAACAGGCACGGTCGATATGTCGGGACACAAGAACGACTTCGGTGCTGTCGCAGGCCTGGGCGTGAACCTCCCTCTCGGCGTCACCACTCTTTCGCTCGAAGCTCGTTACAATTATGGCTTCACGAACTTGGCCGCGAATCCTACCGGCGACGAATCCATGAAGAACCGCGCCATCGACGTTCTCGTCGGCATGACCTTCTAAGCTCGCTTAAAGAACAACTACAAAAGCCCCCCTGCTCTAGCGAGCAGAGGGGCTTTTTAAATTTCTGTAGAAAAATTTTATTCGGTTACTTGAGGCCCAGTTCTTTTTTGATGTGCTCTTCGAAACGTTCTCCATTGAGACCGTTGGGAGGCAGCTCCATCTGGAAAG
Organism: Bdellovibrionota bacterium; assembly: GCA_039920645.1. Taxonomy (GTDB): domain Bacteria; phylum Bdellovibrionota; class UBA2428; order UBA2428; family UBA2428; genus CAMCVE01. Next base: position 19,717 of record JBDSDI010000091.1, read on the forward strand.
AATCGACGCCGGGAGCACCGGAATCCGCGAGCGCGCTGCCGGTAGGACCGCCGGCACCCGTCAAGGCGGGACTTGAGACGGTTCCGCCGGCGGCATCAATCTTCTCGTAGTCCATGAGCTTGAAGGCTCCGTCGGTTTCAAGTTTACGCGCTTCGGAGACGAGCTTACTGCGAGCCGCTTCGACCTGCATTTCGGTCGGAGCACGGTCATTGAGGATTTCTTTCTCCACTTTGTATTCGGAGAATTTGTTACCCATGCAACGCTCGGCCATTTTGATGAAGGTTTCGTTTTCTCCGACAAGCGAGAGGGCCATGATCTTGGAGGGGCACACCGCAATAATTTCTGCGATAATACTCTCGTCGAGAGCTTTGAGTTTGCCGTAGTCGAAGAGACGTCTCTGGATTTTCGCTCCGAATTCGGGGTCTTCCTGCGTGACCATATTCATGAGAGTCGAACGCTTCGGCTCTGCCGATTCCTCGATAAGCTTCACGAGCTCCATCATGGACTGGCTGTTTCTCTTGTAACGCGCAAGCATCGACATTTAGACAGTTCTCCTGGGTGCATTTTTCACGGGTTTCACGAGGCCCTGTTTTCGCAACGTGATGAGAGTGTCATAAATTTCCATATCGGGCAAGGGACAGTAGTTGAGGACGTCTCGTACGAGACCGTACTCCGCGACACTCGCGAGCACACGCGCTTCCGCGACGCTCCATGCTTCCTTGCGCAAGAAACTCTGGGGATCCACCTGAAGAGAAACTCCGGGGGGAGGAATAAACGGTTGAACGCGTTTGAGAATCTTGCGCGCTTCCTGAACAGTGCGCGTAAGCCCTAGGAGATTCAACTTCAGCGTGTCGTGAAGTTCGTTGTGTTCTTTTTTTGCGGAGAAACTCCACTGCGCATCGGTCCACGTAACCGCACGAAGCAGCGCCTTGATTCCGCTGACGGCACCCGAGACGGCGTGACTGATCACGCCCGCGTCGAAATAGATCAAGGCACGCCGGTGACCGGAGCGCACCTGCACTTCTCCCTGGGCCTGCGTGTAGAGAAGCGACGTGAAGTAGCTTTCGAGATCAGAATCGTCGAAGGAAACCTGTGGAGAGGTCGCCGCCTCGCGAAGATCTTCGTCACCGAGGATCGAAAGCTTGCGCGCGATTCCGAAGATCTCTTCGACCTCAGGATCCATGCCGACCAAGAACTTCAGATCGCCAACCATAAAATGATCGCCCGTGCGCAGATGCTCGAGATCGCCCTTGGTTTCGACGCTGACGTCGGGGTTGAGAATCTTCAGCGACCACTGGCCTTCGAAGCAACGCAGTTCGCAAATATCGCTATTACCCGGAATTGGCAGGCGCCAGCTGGCTTCGGAATCGAGCATCCCAAGGCTGAGCATTCCCTCGTTCGCATCGAGGCTACGAAACGCAAAGCCCGACCAGGACTTCGGAGGATTCAGCAGTTGAAGTTGTCCGACCGCGCCGACGCGTTTTTTGATCCACGTGGTCGCCGAATCGAGAAACGCTTTTCGTTGGATGCTGTCTTCATTCTGACGAACGAGTTGATCAATTTTCGCGGAGACTTCTTCGAAAGAAACTCCGTCCCACGCCATAGCTCCCCACGACGACGCTTCGCTCAGGGCGAGCAATTGTCCCGGAGTAGGTTGGATGAAACAACAAAGTCCCTCTCGTGAGAGAGAGACTTCGCGAAGAGTTTCTACGGGAACGGGCTGACCGAGATCCACGAGCATGACGACGAAGTCGTAGTTGGTGACTTGTTCGCGAAGTTCCTGGAGCTGGGAGCGGTAGATCTTGAATTGACGCTTCGAGGACGATTGATGGTCAAGGGCCCACTGGAGACCCTTGACCTGCTCGGGAGATCCTAAGCAAAGAATATGTAGAGCGTGGTCAAAATCAATGCCCAAAAGTCCTTGCCCTTTCCAGGGCGGCTGAGGTGTTAATGATGCCGCCAGATACAGTTATACCTTGGAGAGCAGCGAAAGGACTAACGCTATCGATGATGATTTGTTTGACGTTGAGAGCGCTCAGATCAGGACGCTCCGAAAGGATCAAGGTCGCCAAACCTGCAACGTGAGGACACGCCATCGATGTTCCACTTTCCTTCATGTACTTGTTGCCGGGCCATGCGCTCATAATGTTGGAGCCGGGGGCACCGACATGAACGGTGGTTTTACCGAAGTTCGAGAAGAACGAACGCTTGTCGGCGAGGGTGGTACTCGCGACGGTGATGATATTGGGCACGTTCATCGAAGCGGGGTACATGGGTTTCACGTCGTTGTCAGTTCCGTCGTTGCCGGCGGCGGCGACGAAGAGGACGTTCGCAGTGTTCGCACGCTGAATGGATTCAAGGAGAGCCACGTTTTCTGCATCGTCGTCCTCAGGAGCGCCGCCCCATGAGTTACTGAGCACGCGGGCTCCATTTTGAACGGCGTAATCAATCGAGAGCACAGCATCGGACGTGGTTCCGTAGCCTTCGCTTCCGATGAAGCGAACGGCCATGATCGAAGCCTTCTGGACGACGCCCGAAACGCCGATGCCGTTGCCGCCGGTCGCGCCAATGGTTCCGGACGTATGCGTTCCATGGCCGTGGGTATCCCACGGGAAGGCGTCTTTGTCTGCGAAGTCGTAGCCGAGGCCCGACCACATATTGTGGCGCAGGTCTTCGTGGTTGTAGTCCACGCCGGTGTCGATATCGGCGACGATGATTTCGCGGCTTCCGCGTTGTTGGCCCCAGGTTTGGGTAGCGCCGACGCGGGTCATGCCCCAGAGATCGCTCTCGAGTGCATCATGCTGTCCTTCGACGGGTGAGGTCGTGGGACGATCGAAGACGGGGTTGGTGTTGGGGGTAATCGGCTCGTTCGCCGCAGCTTGTGCGAAAAGAGCGGAGCGCGCTCCGACAAGGCTTTGGAAGCCGACGCTCATCGCGTCGAGCGTCGCCGAGCGATTCGCGAAGCCTTCAGGGCTCGAGAAGATCGAGAGATAGTAATCGGGTTGAGCCCATTCGATACGGGGATCGGATTGCAGCTGAGCGACGACGTCGTGAACTTTCGTTCCATTGGCGAAACGGAAAAGGTCGGTCTTTCCGCTCAGAGCCTTGAGGCGCTGGACGGAACCCATCTCTTCGACGCCCGTGAACGCGCTCGTGGAGGGGCTTTGAAGTTCTTGGAGGAACTCCTTTTGAATCGCAGCATTTTTGTACTTCACGATCACGCGTTGGGGTACGAAACCGCCGCGCGCTTTGGGAAGCAGGCTCGAGGCATTTCCAGCCCAAAGCGAGAAGGATGACATAACGGCAAGTGTGGCAACGGATCGACGCGCAATCGGTTTCATAAAGGCTCCCCTCCCAAGGAAGTGAGCCCAATCTAAAAAGCATTTGATCGAAGGGGAAGCGACTTTCGAAATGTAAGAACTATTAATAGCGCTCGTTGTCATCAATCATCGTCGTCTTCAAGGATCGACTCCGGAACAACACCGGCGGCGATCGCTTCGGCGATCATCTTGTGCGAGGGGTGGCCGACGAACGCTTTCACGTCTTCGAGAGTCGCATTCCGGTAGGGGCTCAGATATTTCATTTTGAGTTCCGTGATGCGGGCGATGCTCTCATCGAGACGCGCCAGTGGCAACGCGCCGTCGCGGAAGGCCTTGGAGAGATGGGCCCATACGTCTTCGATCTTTTCCCATTCGTGTCCGAAGATGAGCTGATCGCAACCGGCTTGCAGCGCGAGAAACGCCGCGTCGCGCAGTTCGTATTTTTTTTTGATGGCGCCCATTTCAAGATCGTCCGAAAAGATGAGCTTCGTGAAACGGAGTTCTTTGCGCAGATAGTCCTGCAGTAGTTTTCGGGACAGCGTCGCGGGACGCCCGGGATCGATGTTCTCGAAGAGAATATGCGCCGACATGATGCCCTCGACCCGCGATCGGATCGCGCGGCGGAAAGGAATCCAGTCGATTTCTTCGAGTTGCTCGACCGTCTTGGGGCTTACGGGGAGTTCTTCGTGCGAGTCGGGAATGACAGATCCGTGACCTGGAAAATGCTTCGCGACGGCAAGCACGCCCGCCTTTTGAATACCGCGCACTACGGCCGATGCTAGGGTCGCTACGACCTGAGGGTCGCTCGAGAAGGAACGGTCGCCGATCGCTTTCGCTTCAGTTTGAAGCACGTCCGCAACAGGCGCAAAGTTAAGATTGATCCCGCAGGCGCGCAATTCCTTGCCCATGATAAAACCCGCTTCGAAGCAGGTTTTCGGCGAATTGAGGGCACTCCACTTGACGGCGGCCGGCATCACCGTGAATGGGTCTTTGAAACGTTGAACCCGACCGCCTTCTTGGTCAACCGCGATCCAGGTCGGGTGGCCTCTGTAAGAAGCGGGGATCATGTTTTTCTGGATCGTGTTCGTGAGCGCCACGAGCTGTTCGGGCGACTCGTAATTATGTTTGAAGAGAATAACGCCGCCAATTCCGATGCGCACGAAGGTGTTCAGGACCTCAGAATCAAAACTCTTCTCGGGAATTCCAACAATGAGGAGCTGCCCGACTTTTTTCTCGATATCTTCCAGTGTTCCCATATTCAATATCCTCCAAAAACGTCCCGCATTAACGCGTCTTGGGATCCAAGCGATCCCGCAGACCATCACCCATTAAATTCAGTCCTAGAATCGTCAACGCCAGCGCAAGGCCCGGCACGATCACGACATGGCTCGCGGTGGTGAGCACTTCGCGACCCTGGTTAAGAAGCTGTCCCCACGACGGTGTTCCGGGGGGGGCTCCAAGACCTAAGAAACTCAGCGAACTTTCGACCATGATCGCGCCCCCGAGTCCGAAGGTCATCTGAACGACAAGCGGAGCTAAAAGGTTCGGCCACAGATGCTTCACGAGAATGCGCCAGCTCGGAGCGCCTTGAGCGCGAGCGGCTTGCACGTACTCGCGTTCGCGCAGACTGAGCGTCACTCCGCGAATGAGTCGCGCATAACCGGCCCACGAGGTTGCGACCATCACGATCATCATGTTGCGCACACTCGGACCCAGGACGGCCGCGAGCGCTACGACCAAAAGGATTCCGGGGAAGGCGTAGAGCAAGTCCACGATGCGCATGAGAACGTCGTCCCACCATCCGCGCTTGTATCCGGCCCACGATCCGAGCACGAGCCCGATAAACGCGGAAACGAAGACACTGCCTAAACCCACGCCAAGCGAGAGGCGTGCGCCCCAAAAAACCTGCGAGAGCAGGTCGACGCCATTTTCACCGAGGCCGAAAGGATGCGCCCAGCTCGGACGTGCATACTGGAACGCGAGATTTTGCGCTTCGGGATTCGCGAACGGCAAGAGAGGTGTGAGGAGAGCGATGAGGATCATCGCGGAGACGACCGTTCCACCGATGATGAGCGAAGCTTGTCCGCGACGATGCCGACTCATGAATCCATCCTCACGCGAGGATCAAAGACCGAATACATGACGTCCACGAAAATATTAATGAGCACGTAACTCACCGCAATCCAGAGCACGATGCCTTGAACGAGCGGATAATCGCGCGATTGGAAGGCGGAGAAGAAAAGTTTGCCGATACCCGGCCAATCAAAAAGAGTTTCCGTGATGACCGCGCCCGCGAGGAGGCCGCCCAACATGTTGCCCATGATCGTGAGCACGGGAATCATCGCGTTGCGAAGCGCATGCTTAAAGAGCACGTCGCGTTCTTCGAGACCCTTGGAGCGGGCGGTGCGGACGTAATCTTCACCAAGACATTCGAGCATCGAAGTGCGCACCATGCGCGTGAGGATACCCGAAAGTCCAAAGCCCAAGCACAAGGTCGGAAGAACCAAGTGCGCAAACGTGCCATAACCCGCCACCGGCAAGAGACGAAGATGAACCGAGAAGATCAGGATTGCGATCGGGGCAACGACGTAGATCGGTACACTCATGCCGAGCAACGCAAACCCTACCGACAAGGTATCCGTCGCCGTGCCGGCCTTGCGCGCGGCATTCACTCCGAGCGGGAAGCTCAGGCCCATACCGACGATAAGTGCCGTGGTCGAGAGCAAGAGCGTCGCGCCGAAGCGCTCCAGGATGAGTCCGAGTACGGGACGCGAAAACGCGATAGACATTCCCCAGGTCCCATTGAAAATATTTTTCCAGAAAAGCAGATACTGCTGCCACAGCGGAAGATTCAGTCCGAGCAAATGCCGGAGGTTTTCTTTGTCGGCCATTTCTGCCGCATCGCCGAGCATCATTTCCACGGGATCACCGGGAATAAAATGCACGAGCAAAAAGACCAGCGTCACGACGCCGATAATGACGGGTAGCGCTCCGAGCAGTCTTCGCAAGATGAACTTCAACATCTCGGTCGCACCTTTTAGAGAACCTTGATTTCGTCAAGGATGTCGGACGAAAGCGAAGTTTCGGGAATATCGCGTGAGACGAAGACAACGGAATTTGAAATGCGGACGGGAGGCAAGCTCGTGTCGCCCGAGGTGGTGACGCCGAATTCGTGGATCATCGACGCGTGCGGACCGACTTCAAGCGGACCGAAGCGCCGCTCGAGCTCGCCCTGGATCGTCTCTACAAAAACGGCCGGGCGCAGGAATCGACATTTCGGCTCTTTGGCCGCATCGACCCAGACGCCGGGGCTTCGTTCGGTGATGCGCGGATGTCGTGCGATCAGAACCTTCGACCACCACGTTCCTTTTTCAAGGTTCTCAAGAACGAAGCGCTGAGCTTCGAGCAAGAACTCGATATTGGTCATATCGAACCAGAAATTATCGGGCGTGTAGCCAAGCTCGGCGCGTTTTTTCATCGCGACCACGGACCTCAGGGAGAAGCCCTCGTTCGCGAGCGGACGATAGATACCATTAAAGAGATCGGTTTCTTCGATTTTTTCGGGCAGCGTTTTCGCGAGGTACTCAATCGCATCTTGGGCGATGTAGTGGGCGCCGAGAAAATGTGCGGGGATCGCGCCGGGCTCGGGAGCCGTCGGACCGATACCGACCCATTCTCCATTCGCGCCGGTCCACAGCGGTTTGTATTTTTTTAAGTGCTCTTCGACAAAAGAAACCGCAAAGCGTGACGAAGTTTTCAGGTCCGCGAGCAGCGGCTTCACGTCGAACGCGGCGAGTGTGTCGCCGTTCAGTACCAGGAGGCCGCGGCCTTTAAAGAGCGCGGGCGAATCGTGAAGGATCTTGTGGATGGCGCCGCCGGTCCCGAGAATGGTCGGATCTTCGCGCGAAACCGTGATGCTGAGGCGCGGAAGCAATGAGCTCCAGCGTTTCACGGCTTTTTCGATGTGGTCCGCGAGATAATGCGAGTTGACGATAACATCGCGGATTCCCATTTCCTGCATCTGAAAAAGGGAATGAAAAAGCGGCTCGACTCCACCGACGGGAATGAGGGGCTTAGGACAAAATTGCGTGCTAGGACGCAGGCGCGTGCCGAAGCCCGCTGCGAGGATCAATCCGGTGACGTTCATCTTCTTTCGATTATAGCTGAGTCCCGCAAGAGAAAAGCTTCGAGCAGAGTCAAAAGTCTTTCATCTTCTCGGCGCGCCCACTTGGGATTGCCAAGCAGCGTCTTGAGCGCTTCGCATGTCGACCTGAGGGCCGGTTCGATCGAGGGTAAGTAGTCTTTTCGCCCCTTGAGGAAATAAAAACTCGCGTAGGACCCTGCAGCTTTCAGAAGACGCTGAACTTTCATGCGCTCGAGTTCGCGACGCAGTTCGCCCGATTCACGGGGACCTGCGGCATTCACGCGTTCGAGAACAGAGCCCAAGCCCCGCTTCGTCGCTTCTTTCTCGAGACTTTTTTCCCAATGAAGCAGCAGACTCGAACGTAACTTTTCGTTGATCTGCACGTAGGGATCCCACAGCAGCGAGACAATATCGTAAGTAATCGGACCGAGACGCGCGTCTTGAAAATCGATGACCCAAAGTTTTTCGTGCTGC
>JBDSDI010000092.1:0-6434 GCA_039920645.1 Bdellovibrionota bacterium
TCCGCCTGCGCAGCCTCACGCGCGGTCTGCTCACGCAAGTCGAACTTACGAAGTACCTCACCGATCTTCCCGACGACGCGTCCAACGCCGAAGTGCGCGACTACTCGGAAGTTCTCGAAGAGTCCGACGACTCCTCGACCGGCTCGCTCTAAGCAGCCCGTCACGACATCGGTGATGATGTGACGTCCAGCGAGGCCACCGCTCCCGTCAGGGGACGTAAGAAGGAAATTCTCTTCTTCTTACTGCCCAACCTCTTCACGACGGCGAATCTTTTTTTCGGATTCTATTCGGTCCTCGCTTCCATTCGCGGTGAGTGGGAAAACGCCGCGTTCTCGATCTTCATCGCGGCTTTCGCCGACGGCTTCGATGGCCGCGTGGCGCGCATGACTCGCGCCCAGTCTTCTTTCGGCGAACAATACGATTCGATGGCCGACCTGATGAGCTTCGGCATGGCGCCCGCGATGCTCTTCTACCTCTGGGCCCTGCAGCCTTATGGACGCTGGGGCTATGCCGCCGCATTCGTGTTCCTCCTCTGCGCGGCCCTGCGGCTTACGCGCTTCAACGTCCTTAAGCAAACCGTCGAGAAACGCTACTTCCAAGGTCTGCCGAGTCCGCTTGCGGGCCTCGGCATCGCTTCGGCGGTACTGTTCTACCGCGAACTCGGTCGCGAATTCGGCGTGGCCGGCGTGAAAGAACCCTTCATGCTCGTGATCGTGCTCACGCTCGCGCTCACCATGATCTCGACGATTCGCTACCGCAGTTTTAAGGATCTCAAATTCAAATCCCAAAAAACTTTTGCGTGGATCATGCTGATCGGTGCCGCGCTTGTCGTCTTTTCTCCTAAGCCCGAACTCACGTTTTTCCCCATCGGCATGTTCTACGTCGTCTTCGCACCGGTCGGAGAACTGGTGCGCTTCGTCTGGCAAAAAGTGATTCGCGCCAGGCTTCGTGTTCGAAAAAAATAGGGAGTCTTCAGAAATGTCGGTCAAAGTTGCCATCGTTGGAGCCACGGGCCTCGTAGGCCAAGAAGCGAAGCGTCTCGCAAAGGAACTCCTCGCGCCGTTCGACGCCGAACTCGTTCTCTTCGCCTCGACCGCGCGCACGACGGGCGACGGATTCAAAGTCCACGCTCTCGAAAGCTCGGGCGATCTCTTGAACACCTGTGACTATGTTCTCAATGCCGCCGGTGCCGAACAGGCCCTTTGGGTCGCCGAACGCCTCGGACCGAAACAAGTTCTCGTCGACAATTCTTCGGCCTTCCGCATGGATGCTCAGGTTCCGCTCGTGGTTCCCGAAGTGAATCCCGAAGCGTTGAAGAATATCCCGAAGCGGATTGTTGCCAACCCCAATTGCACCGCGGCGATTCTTTGCGTGGCTTTGAAGCCTCTGCAACCTTTCGGCCTCGATCGGGTGATCGTCAGCACCTACCAAGCGGCCAGCGGCGCGGGCATCACGGGGTTGCAGGAACTCGAATCGCAACTCGAGAACTGGAAGAATCCTCCTTCGACCTGGTCGACCGAAGTCTTTGGCGAGCCATTGTTGCTCAATGTTCTCAGTCATAACTCGAAAGTTCGTCCCGAGTCCGAGGCCCAAGGCGCGCTCTACAACGACGAGGAATGGAAGATGGTCGAGGAAACACGTAAGATGCTCTCGCAACCCGACCTGTGGATCTCGGCAACCTGTGCGCGCGTTCCCGTACGTCGCGCGCACACCGAAAGCGTCACCGTTGATCTCGCCCAAGACGTGAGTCTTCAGACTCTTCGCGAACTCTTCAAAAAAGCCGACGGCGTGTCCTACGTGGACGTACCCGAAGAGCGCAAGTTCCCGAGTCCTCAGCGTGCGCAGGACCAAGACCTCGTGCTGGTCGGGCGCCTCCGCAAGGATGCGAGCCGTCCTAAGACGCTGCACATGTTCATCTCCGGCGATCAACTCCGCAAGGGCGCAGCTTCGAACGCGCTTCAGATCATCCGTCATCACCTGCAGAGCCAAAAAGGAAAGGGCTGAGTCGCCGCTGTGCGGGGCTCACGCATATCTTCATGAATGCTCAAGGGACGCGCTCCCGTCGTATCAAGCTTCGGCTTGAGTTCGACGGCTCGCTCTTTTGCGGCTGGCAGCTTCAGAGTGAAGAGCACGAAGCGCGCACGTCGAGCGTACAGGGCGAGATGGAACGAGCCCTGCGCATTTTTTGTCGTAGTCCCGAGCGCGTGATGGTGCAGGGTTGCGGACGCACCGACGCGGGGGTTTCGGCACGCGAATTTTTCATGCACTGTGATCTTCCGGAGAGTACCAGCGTTCCCAATACGCAGTCCGATCTCGAAAAGTTGCGCCACAGTCTCAATGGCATTCTTCCCGAAGGCGTTGCGGTCACCCGCGCGGAATCTGCGGACGAAAAATTCAACGCCCTCCACGATGTCAGGTGGAAAACCTACGAATACGCACTGCTGCTTCGTCGCGCGAAACCCACCTTGGACCGCGCAACGAGCTATTGGATTCCCGAGGCTCCCGAGAACTTCGACATCGAAGAAGTGAGAAAGACGCTCGCGGTTTTTACCGGCCGTCACGACTTCAAGGCCTTTGCGGCCTCGGATCATACCGCGCAAACGACGGTGCGTGAGATCTTCCGAGCTGAGCTCGTTCGGGAAAATGTCTCCGCGGGTGAGCCCTCGACCGAGGCGGCGCGTCTGCGTTTGCGTTTCACGGGCGAAGGTTTCTTGAAATATATGGTGCGCACGCTCTCCGGAACGCTCGTTGAAGTCGGACAGGGCAAGCGTGATGCTCTGTCCGTAGCGAAGCTTCTCGAGCCTGGCATTCTGCGTCCTGCAAGCGGTCACTGCGCCCCTGCGCATGCCCTCAGTCTCGTACGCGTCTCCTACGGTGAGCCTTAGCGATCATGAGGCGCGCCATTATTTTTTCCGTGGTTTTCCACGTGTGTTTACTCGCTTTCCTGATGATCAGGTCGAAGTATTTCCCGGAAGAGAAAAAGTCCGAGACGCCCCTCGCTTTGGACAAGCCGGCGCTTCTTCCGACGCGTCTTCTGAGCGAAAAGGATTTCCGGCGCATCGTAGAAACCTCCGCCACCGAACGGAAAATGAACGCGACTCCCCAGGATACCGCCCGCTATCTGGGTGAGCATACCCAACGCGTCGATCATGAGACGCGCGCGTCGGGTTTCGGCTCCAACAACGGAAAAAAAACCGAGCATGTTAAACCGAAGAAACGCGACGACGCGGCTCTCGGCGATCTGAGTTCTATCTGGAAAATTCCCATCGAGGGTGAGGTCAAAGAGTCGCACGAAAAACCCACGCCGCTTCGCAAGGGGACACTCGACTCGCTCGATCCCGACGTCTCCGTTGGTTCCGACACCTTGCTTAATACCGACGAGTACATCTATGCGGGATTTTTTAATCGCGTGAAACAGGAGGTAGCGCCCCGCTGGGAACCAGTTATTCAACGCTTCCTCAAGAGCACGCTTACCTTGGGCGACGGGCAGTTTTCCACGCGCTACGCGTTCTTTGTGAACGCCCAAGGCGATCTCCAGGACACTCAGCTTCTCGAATCGAGCGGTTCGAAGAGTCTCGACGACATCGCCGTCCGGGCGCTACGTGAAGTCGGACGTTTCCCGAACCCTCCGCAGTCCTTGAAATCGGCGAACGGTCTTTACCGCGTCGAGCTCGGTTTCGTGGTCGAGTATTCCAAAAAAAATTCCAGACCGAGTACGTTCCCGATCCTCGTTTTCAGAGCAATTGAGGGAGACCGGCCCCATTGCCAGCCTTCGTGTGCGGGCCTAGGCTGGGCGCGTGAAGTGGCTGAGACGTCTTTTCTGGTTTTCCATCGTGGTCGTTGTGATGTTGATCGCGCTTTCTCAGGCGATGGCGTGGTGGTGGGGAAGCGATAAGAACCAGCTCTCGTCGACTCACGGCGCTTATGCTTTTACAGCTTCGCGCGACGCAGCGTCGGGCACTTGGAATGTCAAAGCTAAGGATCAGGCTTCGCTCTGGTACGCCTTTGGTTACGTGCAGTCCTTCGATCGCGAGTTCCAGACTGAACTCGTACGTCTTGCGGCACGCGGCGAGGCTTCGCGCCTTTTCGGCGATGCTGCCCTGAAGAACGATCGTCTGATGCGGTTTTCCCGGCGTGCCGCCGAAGAAGAATACGAGAAGAGCGATGAAACTCTTAAGACCGCAGCGCGCGCCTATGTCGCGGGTCGGGAAGCGGCCCTTTCCGATCCGAAGAAGATGGACCCGATCGAGTATCAGATCATGGGTATCACGCGCCAATCGCTTCCTCCGTGGGAAGCGTCGGACATCATGGCCATCGCGCGCTTCCATGCGTGGCAACTTTCTTTCGACGTAAACCTCGAGCAGCTCTACGTGCGTATTGAGCATGGACTGGGTAAAGACGCCACCCAGTTATTGCTGCCTTCCGAGTCGCCGAAGACGCAGCCTCTTTATTCGCAGCCCCTTCTTTTCGAGGGCGTTTCAAAATCGGAAGTTTTCCATCGTGATTCCAAGTCGCCGGGACTTCCACTTCCGGAAGCGTTTTTCCCGAAGCAGGAAAGCGTTTCGAAAAACTCTGCCGTTCAATCCGAGTTCCTGACGAGCACCGGCTCGAGACCACCCTTCGATCTCGGCAGAACTATTGCCTTTAACTGGGATACACAACTCGCGCTTCGTGGCGCTTCAAATCTCTGGGTCATCGCTGATCCTCGGGTCGGCCGCGCTCTCACTCTTTGTAACGACACTCACCTGCGTTTCACGTGGCCCGCTTCTCTTTATCCGATTCGCTACGATCTTGAAGGCGTCAGCCGCGGCACGGGGTTCATGCTTCCCGGTATTCCGGCAATGGTCGTCGGCACGGTCGAGTCGACCTCGCCCGAAAAGAAAGGCGATCTCATTTCTTGGGGCATCACGCTGGCCTCCTATGGCGATACCCAGGATCTGATTCGCATCGATGCCAAGGACACCTCGCATTTTGTGAAGACACTGGAATCCTATCCGGTGCGCGACATGCAAAGCGGTCAGATCGAAGTTCGCCGCATCGAAGAGACGTGGACGCCTTGGGGTCCGCGCGTCGATACCATTTTCACGGAAGACGCCAAGGCGCTCGGTCCCGGCATCGTCAGTCTCGATTGGATCGGCTACAAGCGGCTTCAGTCGCCATTCGAGTTCTTCTTGAAGCGTGACCTCAATGGCGCCCGCGAGATCGTGCGCGACCTCCATGAGCGCTTGCCATACCCCAATCTCAATTTCACCTGGATCCAGCGCGACGCCGCAGGCGAGGAGAAGATCGGTCATCTCGTCAGTGGTTGGATGCGCGCACGTGAACATCGAGAGATCAACGGCCTCAGTCCGTTGAAGACCTCCGAACTCGCTACCGGGCGTCGCGACGTTCAGCCTCGCGAGCGCGACTATTTCTTGCGTCGCTACGACGCGAAGTTTCCCTTCTTCCTCGCAACGGCTAATCAACGGATTTGGGAAGGCCCCGAAGGCATGAAGCTTGCGCATTCGTGGGAGCCCGACACCCGAGCACGCGCCATTGTCGCGAACTTCGAAGCCAATGCACGCGATCCTGCGGCTTCGCAGACTGACTACCGTTCGCCGCAACTCATGGCTTTCCTCAAATCCGAACGTCGTCGCTCTTCGGCCAATCGTCTCTGTGCCGATTCGGTCTTGCCCACTTCGGAGTGTCTCGCTCTGCTGTCACGATTGGATTCGTGGGATGGCGTGAGCACGGTCGATTCCTGGCAGACGACGCTCGCAGCGCTTTGGCACGCTGATGCGAAACAGCAAATTTTTATGGCGCTCGTTCCGAAGGCTCTTAAGGATGAGATGAAACCTTTCGCGAAGGACTGGCATCGCCGTTCGTTCTCGTCCGGCGCCATGGCGCGCATCATGAGCGAAGCTGCATCGACGGCCGCGTGGGAAAAGGATGCGCACATGTCGATCGCAGATTTATCGCTCGAGAGTTTCCGCAAAGCGCTCGCGACCTTGGTCACCGAGCGCGGCGCCGATACGCGTCTCTGGGAGTGGGGCGCTTTCCATCGCATCGATTGGCTGCATCCTCTCGTACAAGCTCCGGAGCCGTGGGGCTCCGTAATTCACGACTCGCTACTGGGACCTCGCCCCGAGCTTCCCGGAGCTCTGGATAGCCCCGGACGCTTCGAATATTCCTGGGACGCCGATCATCCTCTCGATTTCCCAGCGACGCATGGCGCGGCGCTGAGGATGTGTACCGAGTTCAAGAGTTCGGGCGGAACAACGATGCGCTGGTCGGCGCCGACCGGTCCTTCCGGAAATCCTTTCTCGAAATACGCTAAGCAGTGGTCCTTCGATACTTTCTTCGAAGGACGGCTCAGCGACGTTCCGACGAACTAAAGCGAACTGCGGAGAAAATCGGTTTGATCGAAGTGTGAGCATCCCGATTTGTGCATCGGG
>JBDSDI010000093.1:0-13585 GCA_039920645.1 Bdellovibrionota bacterium
CCAAGCTCCATGCCACGGCGGCTGGGCTCGAGGAATGCCCGCCCGCCTAAACCGGGCTTGGAGAGGTTGGCCTTACGATGAGCACATTGAGCGCGCCCCAACGCAGACGCAAAAAGCTTCTGATCGAGAAAGATTTTCAGTACCGCTTCACGCTGAAGCTCTGCCTGATTTCCGGCGCCATCTTCGCCGTCTTTACGGCAATCTCACTCTTCTTCATCCGCTTGAGCTACGAAATGCTCATCCAAAGTGCGCTCATCCAGATGCCGGAGATGGTCACTAAACTGCGCTGGGAATTCCGCAGCCTTTCAATGGCGATGATCGTCAGTTGGGTCCTCTTCGTGGGCGCGATTTTCGTCGTTGGTGTCCTCTACACCCAACGCATCGCCGGTCCCGTTTATGCTCTTCGCCGCAGACTCCAGGATCTCTCTAAAGACCTTACGTTCCATAAACTGAAGCTACGCCAAGGCGATGAGTTCCACTCGCTGGAAGCGACATATAACCGCGCAATCGAAGCGATCGGCGAACACCTGACGGGACTCGAAGCCAGCACGCGTCGCGCTCGCGAGCATCTCGTAAACTCAGCACCGCGCGAAGCTCTCGACGAACTCAATCAGCTCATCGAGAAGCGCCTGTCTTAAAAAGTTCGCTTCGCACAAAAGAAAAAAACCCCGGTTTCCTTTCGGAAACCGGGGTTTTTTAGTCTTTCGTTGAACGCTGATTAAGCGTTGCTAGCGCGAGCTTCGAAAACTTCGATCAGCTTCTCGAGGTTCGAGAGTTGGCTGTTGAGGTTCTGGAGCTGGATGTGCGTAGCATTCAGAGCTTCGCGGCTCAGGCCGGAGTTCTGTGCCTTCTCGTCGATTGCGCGACGGAGGTCTTCAGCAGCACGTTGGGTGATCAAGAAAGCACCACGCAAGTTTTCTTCAGGAATGAAGTTCTTCTCGAGGTCGGCTTTTGCCTTGTTCAGAACGTTGTTGCCGCTTTCAGCAGTCTTGGTGAGGAAACCCGAGAAGGTTCCGCCGCCGACTTGGATGATATCGCGAAGAGTGTTGACGGGGATCACGGTCTTGGAGCGCTTTTGCTTCTCGAAGATGATCTGAGTCAAAGTGCTCGAAGTGATGTCTTTTTTGGTGCGGTTATCGACAACCACGACGTCTTCGCCGCGCATGATCATGTCTGCAATTTCGTCCAGAGTTACGTAGCAGCTCTGGTGAGTATCGTACAGTTTACGGTTCTGGTAACGCTTGATGACCTTAACGTTCGCATTGCGCGCGTTGAGCTCGGCGTTGCCTTCATTGATCAGTCCTGCTGTCAGGTTGCCCGTCACGTTGTTTTGAACTCCTGTCACTTCCATGTTTTTCCCTTCGTTCATCTCAGTATCCCCCTTCGATCACGGTCTGTTCTCTTCGAAGACTGTTGACCGCTATAACATCTTTTACCTTGCACCGCAAAAATCTTTCGCAACGCTTCAACAGTCTTTCTAGACATTAATACCTCGGAATTACAAGGTCTTTGATGAAAAACTTAGTGCCGAAGACGGCACCGCTTCTCTATCTTGAGGAGACTTTTTCCCCAACCTTTGCGCGTTTTACAGCGCGTTTCCGATACAAACTCAGTAACTTAGTCAGCAACTCAAAAACAAAGGGGGCAACGACGATAACGCCAATAACCACCCATTCGTTTCCTCGAGGCATCCAAGTTTCCACTTTTATGCACATAGTCAGCCCCCGTCGGGACTGTCAAGCGCAGGGACCCTGAAGGCCCAAAAGTCTGCCTACTTCTTTAAGACAAAGAAGTCGTGCGCTCGGGTTAATGCGCCTCGTAATTTTTCGGAACGAAATTCGGGGAGAGTTTTCTAAGAAGTGCGAGCTCGGTCTGACTGATTCCCGTGCGCTTGGCGACTTCACCAAGAGGATGACCTTCGGTGATGAGCTTTTGCGCGAGAGCGTAGCGTCCTGCGTGAGACAACGTAGAATTGTCAGAATCCGCCGGAGCCGCGCGACGCTCGGACAGCGTCGAAAGTGCGGAACCGAGGGGCGTATTGATGATTTTCTTTTGGGGAATCGCGAAAGATCCCGTGTCTTCTATTCGTTCCAACGCAGCCTGAAGCTCGGTCTCGAGTTCGAGCAGACGTCGACGCTGTATCAGATACGACACAGCCAGACTCACGACCACGATATCCATTAAACCTTGCAGGACCCAGAAGATCATCATTGGATTCATTCTAACGCATCGACCACAAAGCCCGAGCCAATCGTTTGACTCCGCTGTCCTACAACAATCAGCGCATTTCCGCCGAGGTCGCCGACGGACCTCCACCGAGGCTCGCCGTGCCCTGAATGCGGGAGACGTCCTGGTTAATGACACGCGGAGCGAGGAAAATGAGCAGTTCGTTAGCCTGCTTGACGCTCTTTTTCACATTCGTAAACAGCGAGCCGAAGATCGGAATCTTGCGAAGGAAAGGAATCCCGCTCTCGCTTTCCGAAATATCGTCCTGGTAGATACCTCCAATGACCGCCGTTTTGCCATTTTCGACGACCATCTTCGTCTTCGCATAACGCGTATCGATAATCGGAGGTGCGATATTGGATCCGGGGTCCACGAGAATATCGCGAGTGATCGTCACGTCCATGAAGACGAAGCCGTCGGCACTCACTTGAGGGGTAACGGTGAGGTTCGTAGGAACGTTGATTTCTTGGCTGACGGTGTTGCCCGAAACGTCGACGCGCGTGACGCTCGTTTTGCGGCCCTGAGAAATGGTCGCGGTTTCGTTGGCGAGGACCGTCACACGCGGACTGGAAATGGTGCGCGAATTATTCTGCGTTTCGTTGAAGTTCAGCAGCGTGTCCACGAGATCGATTCCGCCGAGGTTACCGAAGCGCAGACGAAGGCCTTGGTTGGCACCAATTCCAGGCGCGGTACTCGAGGGATAAGCTCCGCCCACGTTGAACTGAGCATGCTTGGTCTGACCGTCGACGATGTTGGAGCCCACGGTCCATGCGAAGTTTTTAGACTTGTTAAAACCCTGGTTGGCTTCCACGATACGCGCTTCGATGAGGACTTGGGGTGTCTGCTTGTCGACGGCGGTGACGTAGCGACTGACTTTTTCGAGAACTTCGGGAATGTCGGTAATGACGAGCGTGTTCGTTCTCTTCTCGACGGTGACGTTGCCGCGGTCCTTAGTGAGGAACGGCGCGAGGTTGGTCTGAAGGGTCGCGACGTCGGCGTAGTTGATCGGGATGAGGCGCGTTTCCACGGGAATCAGATCGCGAGATTTGTTGGCGGCTTCGCGTGCGATGTCGAGTTCTTTGCCGAGTTCTTCGACAGTCGCAATGCGAATGACGGAGTCGAGTTCTTGATAACCCAGCCCGCTGTTGAAGAGTGCGATCGAAAGCGCTTGATCCCAGGGAACGTTCGTGAGGTTCATGGTGATCTTCTTATCGGTGCCGACCGATCCGCTGAGAACAAAGTTCTTTCCGGCCGAACGCGAGATGAGGTTGAGGAAATCACCCAGCTCCGCGCTCTTGACGTTGATCGTAATCGGAGTGCCTTTGAATTCTTTGGTGTCGTTGGCGGAAAGGTAGGTCTTCGGAACGATAACCCGTCCCGCAGCGCGCGAACGGAAAAGGGTATCGCCACCTGCGATAGGGAAGTCGATGACGAGATCGTTGCCCGTACGTAGCACCGTCGGATCGACGAAAGAACGCAACTGGAAAAGTATTTTTACGGAGTCACGACCGCCGACTTTTGCGGGGAAAGCTTGGACGAGAGCGACCGGACCTTCGAATTCGCCGGTATCGAGGGCACGCTTCAGGATCTCACGCGCGATCTCCATGTTGCGAAGCTCGACGATCACCTGGCGACGTTTCGAGCGAAGCTCGCGCGTCCAGTCGATAGGACGATCCGCACTCACTACGAGACGCACGCGATCTTGAAGTTGTTTGAAGTCGATACTCGTCACGCGTCCCCGCGTTTCGTCGC
Source organism: Bdellovibrionota bacterium (assembly GCA_039920645.1). Classification (GTDB taxonomy): domain Bacteria; phylum Bdellovibrionota; class UBA2428; order UBA2428; family UBA2428; genus CAMCVE01. The sequence goes on from JBDSDI010000093.1 coordinate 3,979, forward strand.
CGAGATTTCCTTTGGGTGCATTCTGCAATTGATCGAGTCCGACTTTGCCGCCATCCTTGAAGCTGTCGAAATTAAGTTCCTGTTCGAGTCCCTGCAGATCGAGATCGCCCACTCCAAGTTCTTTCGCGGGAGACGACGACGGAGCGGACGAGGATGGCGTGCTCGTTTTTGCGGCGTCGAAAGAACCCGCATCGGGAACGCTTGAAGAAGAAGCAGACGGAGTGCTCGGTGCCGTCGTGCCGGCCGACAGATCGTCTTCCGGAAGATCGTCGAGCGCGTCGAGCTCGGCCTTCAGGTCTTGTGCTCTCGCAACAGGTGTCACGATACCAGAAGCGGCGATACCAAACGCAAGTGCACTCAACCAAACGAATTTGCTAGAAGCTTTCATCGTCTTAGTATCGCCTAAAGCGAGCGATGCCGCTATTTATCGAGCGTCAGCTTTTCGTAACTTTTCTTTTCGCGACCGCGAAAATCTTTGAAGCTCTCGACGACCGTCAATTGCTTGGCGGTGATGCTGATAACCGATCCGCTGTTGCGCCCGATGCGGTCGCCTTCTTGGACGATATGCGTTTTTCCGCTGGGCAGAACGATCATCGCCTTTGCGGCACCGAGTCCCGTCATAATCGCCACGAGCTTCATCTCAAAGAAGTCATACTTGCGTAGCTCGTCGACTTCGTCGGAAACTTTCACTTCGGGAGGAGCGAAGGGATCTCTTTTCACCTCGAGAGGATTGAACGTGAAATCCTCGACCTTTGACTGGGAATAGGCGAGCGAAGGCAACGCGAGCGCGCAAAGAGTCCAAATCCAGAAGGCGCTTCGCCCGTGCATCATCCGCCCTGCTCCGAGTAATAGGTGAGGATCTTGAGGTCCGCGTCGATGCTTCGGAATTGGTTATTTTGGATGGTGGCACCCGGTTTAAGCGTCAGCGATTCGGTATTCACGATGCGCTGGAGATTGGAAACTTGGTCGAGGAAACTCATGAGCTGCACATAAGAGCCTTTGAGTTTGACGTCGATCTGCGCGGCCTTCATCAGCTCGCTCGGAACTTCGCCCGCGGGTTTGAAGTTCGAGAACTCGAGGCCGATGCGCTCGGAAATATCGGCGAGAGATTTCAAGAGCGATGGCAGGGCCGGGGTCGTGGGAAATTCTTTGCGGACCTTCTCGTACTCGTCGAGCAGACTGTTGTATTCGGCGAGCTTTTCGTCTTTTTTCTTGCGGTATTCTTCGATGCGTTTCAAAGAAGCTTCGGCGGCAATCACTTCGGCCTTCTTGGCCTCGACCGCGGCAAGCAGAGGTTGATAGGTGTTCGTGTCCCAGTCTTGGTAGTCCATAACGACCATCACGATGATGATGGGGATCCAGATCCAAAAGAGCTTCGCGATTTTGGAGATCATGGAACCTCCGATACTTGAGCTTTGAGCTCGAACTTCGATGCCTCAAAATCGTGATTAGCAGCGTCCTTGACCTTCTCGCGCGTCGCCTCGACGAGTTCCCATTTCGAGAAGAACACTCCGTTCTCGAGCTTCGAGAAAAAGGTGCTGATGGTCTGATGGTTCATGGAATAACCCTTGAAATCGACGACGCTTCCCGACTTCGCCTCGACCTGAAGTTCCGAGATCCAGATCGGGTCCGGCATCTGGGTCACAATGTAGTCGGTCATGCGAACGACCTTGTCGCGGTTCGAGTTCTTGATGCGGTTGATGACGCCGATCTTGGTTTTGAGTTCGGTGATCCGCGTCTCGTTTTCTTTAAGCTCTTTCTCGAGTTCGGAGAGCTGAGCCTTCTTGGCGTTGGTCGCAGTGAGTTTCGCGGCGAGTTCCGCGATCTCGGCGTTGGGAGCCTCGAGCTTCGCGGGGAGATAAGTATCAGCGACATAGCCCCGAATGAGGAAGAGTGCGAGAAAGCCGACTCCGAAGAGTCCGAGCCTGATCTTGTCGAGCGAGGAAATTTCCGAGAGAGCGCCTCCGACGGAAGCAACCGCTGTCTGTTCGACGACTTCTTCGTCGCGGATCTGCTTGAGTAAGTTAACGCCGGCCATTCGTCATGCGCTCCTGCATCCAAGCCCCACGGCCGTTACGAGACGGTCGGACCAGAGTCGAAGAAGTTCCTTGTCGACGCCTTTGCCCGAAGCCTTCAGATACTTTTCGACCCGAAGCATCTTGGCGCGGTCGCGGAAGCGTTCGTCATTGAGAAGTTCGGCGAGCCCTGGAGTCTTGGCGGCCCCTCCGAAAAAGTGCCATTCGGCGAGCGTCGCGTCCGAGGCCTGAGAGACAAAAATATCTTCGGTCTGCTGAAGTTCCATTTTCCACTGAGTCAGCACCTGAGAAAGAGCGTCGAGCGCCTCTTGGGGAAAGGCCCCGTCTTGTCCTTGGACCTTGAGCGATTCGGCGTCCTCGAAAGAAAGACCGAGCTGCGAGGCAATCGCGTCCGTGAAAGCAAAACCTCCGATGGGGAACTCACGGATAAAGACGGTGTTGCCTTGATGACGAACTGAAACGCGCGTGGCCGATGCGCCCACGTCGACCAGAGCGACGAATTTTTTCTTAGAGAACTTGAGCATCCCTTCGATCAAATCGCCGATGACAAACATATCGATGTCCACAAGTTTCAAATCAAGAGCGCTTTCTTGGGCGATGCTCTTCATCGTAAGTACGTCGTCTTGGTGAACGCCCACGAGGAGCAGATCCCATCCCTTGGTTCCTTTAGGAGAATTAGGAACTTCGGTCGTTTCGCCTAAGAGAATATGGTCGACGATAATTGTAGACAGATCCTGCGGAAAAACTTGCTCAGCTTCCCAGCGGACCTGTTCGGGAATTTCTTTTTTTGGAATGCGTGGAAGCGTGATGCGTTTGGTGAAAACCCCGGGACCATGAACGGCCGCTGCGAAGGAGGACTTTTTATAAGAAGCCGACATTTCCAGACCTTGGGTGAGAGCGCTGAGCACGGCGCGCGCGTCTTGGATACCGCGATCGTCGATGGCGCGCGGAGGAAGAGGAATCACCGTGAGGTTTTCCAATAGAAACTTTCCGCCCACGAGTTTGCCCGACACGATCTTCAGGGCACTGGCTCCAAAATCGAGGCCCACGAGACGCTTAGCGCCGGAGCCGAACAAAGATCCCAACATTTGTTTTATGCGCGAAGCGTGTGAACGTCACACGATCGCTGGCCCTCCCCCAATAAATCCGCTGATTTAAGTTTACGCGAGGTTTTCTAGAAAACAACAAACGTGCCGATGGAAAAGGCGCTGAATTTGAGACACCACGCCACAAGCGCGGCGAAAGCGAGGAAGGGACCGAAGGGAAGCGCTGCCTGAAGACCCTCTTCGGACTTGCGCATCTGGATCAGGCCGACCGCGAGTCCGCTGATGGATGCGACGAAAATAATAAAAGGCACCCATTCGAGACCGAGCCAGGTTCCGAGCCAGCCAATCATTTTCACGTCTCCGAAGCCCAATCCTTCGATGCCTTTGATTTTTTCGTAGCCCCATGCGAGCAAAAAGAACATCCCGAAGCCCAAGGCGCCGCCGAGAAGCCCTTGCCAGGGTTCCGGGTCGCGGAAGACGAAACAAAAGACCGCCGCTGCGACCCAATTTCCGATCGAAAAACGGTCGGGAATGATGCGGAAGTCGATGTCGATGTAAGTCACCACCAGCAGTGACCAAAGGAAATAGAGCTGCGCAGCGAGGAACGCGAGCTCCATCGCAAGCGCGTCGTAGCCCCAGGAGAAACCGCGCGTGCGAACAAAGATCAAAGTGGCCACGAAGAAAAGTGCCATCGAAAGGACTTCGACAGTGGGATAGCGCGCGGAGATCTTCTCGTGGCAAGAAGCGCATTTTCCCTTGAGCAAGAAATAGGAGAGCAGCGGGATATTGTGGAGAGCGCTGATCTTGTTTCCGCACGTGGGACATTTCGATCGCGTGTGCGAGAAGAGGCCGAGAGGAATGTCGCGGGGGATGCGGTGGATCGCCGCATTGGCGAAAGATCCTACAAGCAGACCGAAGATTGAAACGATCACGAGAAGAGCGATTTCGAGAGGATCCATCCGCAGCTCAGATTACGCGGCGGCATGGGTCTTGCCAAGTCGCGGTCTGCCCGCGAAGGTAAAGCTCTAAGAAGGCCAGGAAGAAAATTGGCCCAAGACCGAGAAAGGAGTCACTGACATGACGCCATTCGAAGTCCTGAGCCTGGTCCTACTCGTGGTTCAGATCATCATTATGATTTGGACCGCAACCTAAGAGTAGGATCGGCATCTTGCCCACGAACTTGAGAGAAAACCCCAATGAGCGCATCGCGGAATTAAGCATTCTGTAGATCCGGTCGAAAACGAAATTTCCTTGGACTGCGCTTTCGCGGGCTCTTCTTTTAGAGATCGAGCCTTGAGAAACGCCAGCTCGCGAGTCCTAAAAGCAGTGCGGACCATGCGAGACCGAGAAGCATCGTGAGCCCCACCGTGCTCCATGCGATTTGATCGTGATAACCGACGAACATTTTCAGATCGAACCACTCCAGCGGCGGAAGAAACTTGGCTATTTTGATCACGCTGAGTGCCCACGTGGAGTTCACGAAGGCGCCGGAGAGCTCGTCCGAGAAAACTCTCTCGATCGAAGACATTGAATAGAGAAAGACCGTGAGCGACAGGGAGAGGATGAGCGCGAGCAAGGGACGAAGCATGAGCGAGAAGAGCGCCGTGTAAGAAAGCACGATCAGCAGCGACATCGCCTGGAGCAGTTTCGCCTGGACGACGATCCAGCCTCCCCAAGACTCCAAGAGTCCCACGCCCATGATCTCGGTCATGCCGAACCACGCGGCTTCGATGACCATCAGCCCGAGAAAAATTCCTAAGATGTTGGCCACAAGCCAGCGCGAGCGTGAAACGCCGCTCACGAGCACGAGATGAAGCGTGCGCCGCTCTTTTTCGTCGTGGAAAAGCTGGGCCGCGAGATAGAGCCCAAGGAGATGGACGAGCACGAAGCTGAGGCCCAGGGCGAAATCCCAAAAGATTTTTGCGGGAGAGACAAAGGAAATCGTCGCGGTCGTGTAACCCACAAGAATAAAAAACAAACCCGCGAGCAGGCTGAGCCAACCGATCTTTTGTCGCAGCAAAAGCCTCAGACGCAGGAATACGAGAGTCGTGTTCATCCGTCGAGACTCCAGTCCTGGGGAATTTCTCCAAGCGGATCTTCGTCCCACGGGTCCGAGCTACGATATTTTTCGACGAGCTGATCGAGGACGATGGCGGTGGGACCGTCGAGTACGAGTTTTGACTTCTCGAGCACGACAACACGGTCGCAGAGCGTGCGAATGTCCTCAAGGGAGTGCGACGAAATCAGCAGCGTCTTTCCGGAGGCCTTGAGTTTTAGGAGAAGCGCACGCAGTTTCTCCTGAGCGCGCGGATCGAGTCCGCTCATGGGTTCGTCCAGGATCAAAAAATCGGGATCGTGAAGCATAGCCGCCGCGACACCGGTGCGCTGGAGCATACCTTTGCTATAACCCGCCATGCGCCGAGAGCCACGCAGCTTCAGACCGAGAATATCGAGCAGTCGGGTCCGACGCTTTTTGATCTGAGACGCCGAGAAATCGCGCAGTGATCCGAGTTCGCGAAGAAGCTCTTCGGCACTGAGTTCGCCCCAGAATCCGGGCACCTCAGGCAGGTAGCCAATGCGCTGAAGGATTTTCGGGTCGCCGGGCTCTTCGCCGAAAAGACGTGCGCGACCGCCCGTAGCCTTCACGAAGCCGAGGAGGATCTTGATGAGAGTGGATTTCCCCGCACCGTTGGCCCCCACGAGCGCGACGGATTCGCCTTGAGTAACTTTAAGACTGAGCGCATCGAGAACAAGCACCCCTTTGTGGAAAGCCTTACTGAGATTCTCGAGTTCGATGACGGTCTCGGAGCTGGACATGACGCCATTTTAGAAGCCTAAGCGCCCTCGCCGCAAGGGCGTGACGCGGAAGAAACAAAAACAGCCTCGGCTTCACGCGGAAGCCGAGGCTGTTCAGATGATTGAGACTAAGATCAGTTACGAGCGAGACCGGAGCGATGGTTGGCGATGATACGATTCTCGTTGATGTTCCAGACGTCGGAGTTGATCGCCGCCTGACCCGCAAGACTGCCGGGGCAACCGTCCACTGCTGCGATGAACGTTGTGGCAGCTGAAACGGGAGCGGCGAAACCCGCCCCCACGGTGCCGGCGGGTGCAACCCAGTCCGCTGTATTCGCAATGTTAGTGCAAGATGACCGATACTGGCCTCCATAAGCAAGGCCTGTATTGGGGCAGCCCGCGACTCCACACGCTGCAGCTCCAGCGGCGATAGTACCCGGACCCGCAGAAGAAGCGTAGACGCGATTAACGCCCCCCTTAACAGTGTAGTTGGCCACAGTGTCGTTGATATCTTCGGGAACAAATCCAATCGTGGGAAGCGAAGCCGAGAAGCTATTGTACTCGATCACGAACGACTTCTGCGCGGTGTAGATACCGGTGAGTTCCGTACGAGCGCTCGCTTGACGCGCGCGCGCTTGGAACTTTTGGAAGTTCGGAATCGCGATGGTTGCTAGAATGCCGATGATCGCCACGACGACCATAAGCTCGACGAGCGAGAAGCCCGATTTAGATTTAAGTTTCATAAAATCCCCCCTAAATGAGAACTCAGTTTATCTGGATCTCTTAGCCTTGTTAATGCAAACGAGGTGCCAATTATCTGTTCTTAACGTATTTAGAACATATCGGAACTCGGTCACTTAGCGCGCGCAAGTGTCAAAATTTTGTTCTCGTTCCTGCGAAATTTCGAGGTCTTGCAAAAAATGCCTGCAAATTGTGTCCGAGGACGCGACTTTGGTCAGTCAAAGGACGATAAGTGAGGAGTCATGACGAAAAATAAAGAACAGGTTACGAGGCTCGAGGACGTGATTCGCGAAAAAGCAGAGTCCCTCGAATCCGAGCTCAAGAAGTCGCTCGATAAATCGGTCGAAATTATCAAAGAAAACCCCTTGCTCGCGATCCTCGGTGCCTTCGCCGTCGGATTTATCGTAGCCAAGGCTTCATCGAGGAAACGTTTATGAAAATCATCGAAATCCTTTTTGCGTTTTTGGCGACCCAGGGCAAATCCCTCTTCCAGACGAATACGGAAGCCCTCTCCAGACGCATGGTTTCTAATGCTCGCAGCGTGGCGACCCTTCTGACGATCCTTGTCATCTCGATCACGCTTTTTTGCAGCGGCGTCTCAATGGCCTACGGCGCAGTGGTCGCGGGCCTGAGCCAAGGCGACGGATGGATCTGCTCGCCCGGCCTGATCGCTGGCCTCATCATGACCCTCGCTTCTTTCGCGGGACTTCTCTATAGTCTGGGCGAAAAGCGTTGGCTAAACGCGACAGGAATCCCCACCGAGGCGTCTGAAGTGCGCAACGAAGGTCCCGGACTCGACACCGCTTTTGCGTTTCTGATTTCGGAAGTCGCGATGCATCTAAAGGAAAGCCGCAAACATGATCAAACGAATCCGGGAGACACTCCACAAGTATAGAAAATGGGAGCCGCTCGTCTTCTTTACGGCGGGCTTCACATTCGACGCTCTTCTGCTCCACCGCATCGACAACCCGTTGATGCTCACGCATCAGGCAATCTATCTTTGTTTTGCGGCACTGATTATCGCGTGGGATCTTCTGGTCGAAGAAGGCCACGATGTCCTGCCGAAATGGGCCTGGTTCGGCAAGGCTTGGTTTTACCGCGAAGCCGCATTGCACTTCATCCTCGGCACGCTGCTGAACGTCTATACGATTTTCTATTTCAAGAGTGGCTCGCTGATGAGCTCATTCTCTTTTCTGATCTTCCTCGCGCTGCTGCTTTTTTTGAACGAAGCCCGTCCCGTACGCATCTCGAAACATCTGCTTCGGAACGCACTCTTTGGACTCTGCCTGATCTCTTACATGAATATCGTGGTTTCGATCGCGATCGGGTCGGTCGGTCCGTGGGTCTTCTTGCTCGCGATCGGAGTGGCATTCTTGATTCACAACACTTTTGTGAATCTCCTGCGGAGCCGTCTCCCCGCCTCGCGACGTTTTAAGGAGATCAGGCTTCCATTCTACGGAGTCGCTGCGATTTACGTGTTTCTCTACGCTTTCAAGATTCTCCCTCCGGTTCCCCTTTCCGTGAAATTCATCGGCATCTACCACGACGTCGGGAAAGATAACGGAGACTACCGTCTCGGATTCTACGGTCCCTCCTGGCAGTTCTGGGGCAACGGTGAGACGCATTTCGAAGCCCAGCCCGGAGACAAAATCGTCTGCTTCGCGCAGGTCTTCTCGCCGACGAGGTTTAAAGATCAGCTCTACGTCAGGTGGCAGCATAAGGACGCCAAATCCCAGTGGCAGAGCTGGGACGCGATTCCCTTCGATATCGCGGGCGGACGCGAGGAAGGGTATCGCGGTTACACGATCAAAACGAACTACGAGCCCGGCGAATGGCGTGTTTCAATCGAAACCCTCGACGGACGTGAAGTGGGACGCGTCGATTTCGATGTCATTGCCAAAGAAACCGAAGCGCGGGTCATGAAATACGACTATCGCTAGTTTTACGGCCACTGCAATTTAAGATTCTTAAACCAACTTTTTCGGATTGGTTTTTAAACAAATCCCGCAGCGGCGAGTCCCGGCGAGCGGGTGATTTCGCCGCGCGCGAATCGTTCACGGATTTCGCGGAACATGGCGCGGGCGCTTGAGCGCGAGAAGCCCGCGCTTTCCGTGGAGTTGAGCGAGATGTAGGCCAGCGTGTTCATGAAGTCTCGTCCGACAGAGACGAGCCGAGAAAACGGGCGTTGATCCCAGAAACGTGCTGAAGCTGCGGCGTGTTTCGATAAAGCCTGCGTTTGCGGCGTACCTTTTCGCGCGCCGGTGACGAGCATGGAAATGCGGCTGGAAACAGCGCGTAGAAACGCATTGAGATGATCGCGCGACGGAGCCTGCACGAGCAGGTGGAGATGGTTGCCGGCGTTCGCGGCGCCGTGCAGCTTGAGGTTTTGTTTTCTAGCTTCTTCGATCAAGATCTCGTCCACGCGGCGCCCCTGGCGCAGCAGCGATCGAGGGCCCGTGGCGTGCGACGACCTCAATACGAGATGGACGGCGAGCTTCTTCGAGAAGGGGCGTTTGGTTTTAGCGTGAGAGTTCCTGAGGAGCGAGCCGCCGAAAGCATAGCGGTCTTTTTTCCAGGTCGAGACCAAAGCGAGTTGAGTGGCAGACTTTCGTGCGGACATTCGAGGAGTCTAGACGAAGTCGATGCCCTGTCAAAATAGAAAGTAGCGATGGTATTGAAAATCACAAAACAGCGTTGGATTCACCGATAAGGTGCGGATTTCCATTTGATATCTGCAAATAGCTTGGGTTCAAAAAGCCTAGAATTTTCAAGGCCAGTGATTCATTCGAAGCTAGATCTTGCCGAGCAGACTCTACGTACTAAGACAATTCATGCTCGGGATGACGTCCTCGGGCTTAAAGCAATTGTGGAGAACTGAAAAGAACCTAGCGTTTAAACCACTGCGGGCGCACACGCTGGATACGCTCCAAAAGATCGGGCGCGATATTGCTCTCGAGTATCTTCTTGCGTTCGGATTCGTTTTCAAAC
>JBDSDI010000094.1:0-8554 GCA_039920645.1 Bdellovibrionota bacterium
CCCTGATCAAACGCTAAACCGAAAAGAGAATTTCCCGATGAAAAAGATCCTCGCCGGAAACTGGAAGCTCCAAAAAAACCGACTCGATGTGAAGAACTTCGTCGAAGCCTGTGTCGCCAGCCCGCTCCTTGGCAAGCTTCGTCAAACACGTACGATCATCATTCCTAGCCCCGTCCTCCTCGAAAGCGCCGTCCTCGTCGCTTCCGAAACGAAGAATCTCGAAGTCTTCTCGCAGAATACTTCGATGGAACTCAGCGGGGCCTGGACCGGCGAAACGAGCCCAATGCAACTGCTGGACATCGGCGTGCGCGGCACGCTGGTCGGACACTCGGAACGTCGCCAGCACTTCGGCGATACCGACGCGACTTGCGAAAAGCGCGCGACGCTTGCCCTTACGCAGGGCCTCGATGTGATCTACTGCATCGGCGAAACGCTCGAGCAACGCGAAGCCAACCAAACGCAGTCCGTCCTTAAAACTCAAATCGAAGCCTACATTCGCGCCGTGAAAACCGCGCGCGCCGCCGGAACGAAAGCAACGGCGATGGTCGCCTATGAACCCGTCTGGGCGATCGGGACCGGAAAAGTTGCGGGGCCCGAACAGGTGGCCGAAGCTCACGCGTGGATTCACCGCGATCTCGAAGCCGCCGGCGCACCCGCCGCGATTCTCTACGGAGGCTCTGTTAAACCAAGCAATTTCAAGGAACTAGCCGCAATTCCGCATGTGGCCGGCGCGCTCGTCGGAGGCGCTTCCCTGGAAGCTAAAGATTACCTCGCGCTGCTCGAGATTCTCGACAACGCTCCCTAAGGATCGTCGCTTGAAACAAGTAGGTTATTCGTTATATATGGGGGCTATGTTGTTATCACCGACGTTCACCCTCACAGCCCTCGTTTGTGGCTTTATTGCGTTCTTGATCGCTGGTTCTATGGGTAAGGGTGGATTTTAAGATGATGACTTTTCTGAGCATTCTTCAAGTTTTGGCCTGCGTGATCCTCGTCGCAGCCGTTCTCTTTCAACCTTCTAAAGGCGATGGCGCCTTTTCTCCTGCCGCCCAAACCTCGGTCAGCAACTCGGCCGGCACGAACTTCCTCTTCAAGACCACGATGTTCTGCGCGGCCTTCCTCGCGGCATCTAGCCTCTATATGACCTGGGTCAAGATCAGCGACGCGAAGAGCTCGGTCATTGATCTCGCTCAACCCATGAATCCGGGCGTCGCTCCGGCCGCGCCTGCTCCGCTGAGCACTCCCGTTACGAGCGGCGCACCCGTCGAGACCGCTGTCCCCGCAACTCACGCGAAGTAAGCAGCCTCAGGCTTCTTAGCAACCGGGCCAACGACGCGGCGTTTTTCCGCTGTAGTCGAGGGTCTGGCAGTGCGCTTCTTTTTCTTTGCGCGCCTTCTCCACGAGGTCAGCTTTCTTCACTTTCCATTCCTTGGTCCACCAGCTCGCGTCCCATGTCGCGTTTGCAACACGCTGCTGGCCTCGAGTGTTGGGATGGAAACAGTCAATGCTCAGCTCGTCAGCCGAGAAGACTTCTTGGAACGTTTGAGGGGCGAAGCGGATACGGTCGCCGACCGAAGCGCGGCGGCTTTCAACGATCTCTTGGAGCGCGTTGTTGTAATCCTTGATGCGGTTCCCGACGATCGCACGCTGGTAGGGATCGCTCAGCGTGGTGAGCGTGGGACAGAGATTGGCTTTTTTCCAGAGCGCCTCGCACTTCACGCCCCAGTAAAGCCGCGCGTCTTTGGCGACCGTGCGCAGAAGTTCGATGTTGGGAATCGAACCCACGACGATCTTCGTGTCGGGGCTCTTGGCGAGCATCTCGTCGACGATCTTTACGACGTTGGAATAGTAGGTGTTGGTGTCGACCATTTCTTCGGGCGAATTGGCGCACGCGTCGTTGGGGCCAATCATGAGTGTGACGTAGTCGGGAAACTGTTTGTTGACCGTCTTGATGCTCCACTGGTTCATGCGATCGACCTGCGACTGGATGTCGCCGCTCTCCGCGCCGGTCACAGCGGCGTTATAGGAAGGAATGGACTGCTTGAGATCCTGGATTTTCGAGATGCGGTACGCGTGACTCTCGACGCGCCCTTTGGTGTCGTAACCCGAAGACCAACTGAGCTTACGTGCTTCGATCGTGCTGAGGTTGCTCGTGAGACCGTAAGCCATCGCTCGAATCGCGACGACAAGTTCGGTCCAGGGAAGAACGAAATTCTGTCTCTTAAACATCGCGAGCGCGCCGGCAGTCATACTGTCACCGATTGCGCCCATCGATGCGGGCAAACGCTCGGCCGTCACGGGCTCCGCTTGCGCCTGGGCCTGAATATCGTTGGAAAAAGTCGCTACGAGCGCGACGGCGAGAAGACTTTTGAAAAGCAGACCCTGTTTGGAAATCGAATTGTTAGTCATGATACGCACTCCCACGGACCGTTTGTGAACTTGGCGAGCTCTGGGTCAGGGTGCGTACATTCAGAAGACCGAGCTTTGCTTACAGGTATCAAGTTAGCTGTTTTATGACGCGCCGTGTTGTAAAGAGTTTGTTAAGCCAAAGGCCTTGCTCCGCAGGGGAAGCTCTCGATAATAAAGAGCTATGACTGCGCAGCCCGGCTCCCACCCTCCGATCGCTATTGAAGCCACGAAGCTCGGGCGCGTCTTTCGCCAGCGAGAGCGTACGGCGGGCGTGGGCGCGGCGCTAAGGGCATTTTTCAAACCGGTGTGGACCGTCAAGGACGCCGTTAAAAGCGTGGACCTGCAGATTCCTCAGGGGTCAGTCGTTGGACTGGTTGGAGCGAATGGTGCCGGCAAGACAACCTTCCTTAAGATGATGTCGGGGTTGCTGCATCCGAGCTCCGGAAAGATCCGCGTGCTGGGCTTTACTCCGCACGAACGCGATCCAGCTTTCCTTCGTCGCATCGGGATGGTCATGGGACAGAAGTCGCAGATGTGGGTCGATATCCCCGCCTACGACACCTTCATGCTGCTAGCTGCGATCTACGGCATCGACGCCGACAAGGCGAAAATGCGCGTCGATGAGCTCGCCAAACTTTTCGGCATCACGCAACAACTCGGCGTTCAAGTGCGTCGGCTCTCGCTCGGCGAGCGCATGAAGCTCGAGGTGATGGCCGCGCTTCTGCACGAGCCCGATCTGCTCATCCTCGACGAGCCCACGATCGGCCTCGACGTGCTCGCCAAAGAAACGCTGCGCTCCTTCATCCGCGACTACAACAAAACACAGAAGACCACGATCATCCTTTCGTCGCACGATATGGAAGATATCTCCGAGCTCTGCGATTCGCTCCTGGTGATCCACAAGGGAGAACTCGTTTTCAAAGGATCGCTTACGGATTTCACCAAGGACCAGGCTCTCAAGAGCCGCGTGCAGGAGATTCTCGGAAGCTCATAGCACCGGGACACTGCCTATGAACGCCAAGGCCTTTAGTCGTGTTCTCAAAAACACGATCAGCGTCGATCTCGAATACCGCTTCAACTACGTCATGATCGCGCTCTCGTCGGTCATCACGATCGCGATGGAATGGGCGATTTTCTCGCACGTCTTCGCAAACCGCGATCAAGTGGGTGGCCTCGAAGCGTCGTCGGCGTTTGCGTTCATTCTGTACGGCATGATCCTCAGGACCGTGCAGGCGCTCTGGGGACCCATCTTCACGTCGATCGAAGAGATCCGGGAAGGCGCTTTCCGCCGCTATATCTTGCAACCCATTTTTCACCCTACGTATTTTCTCGCGCAAGCACTCGGCAACAAAGTAACGCCTTTTATAGGCGCGGTCGTTATCTGCATCGTCTACAAATCACCACTCTTCTCGAGCCCCGAGACTTTTCTCGCGCTCGGCAATCTCCCTTACAGTGTTCTGAGCTTCGCTCTGAGCACGCTGCTTCTCTGGGCGGTCTGTCTTATGATCGTCTACGCGTCGTTCTTTCTCGACGAGTCTTCGTTTCTGATCGTCTCGCTGAACATCGCGGCGAGCATGCTCTCCGGATCACAGCTCCCACTCTCGTGGTACCCGGAGATCGTGCGCAAGGTTCTCATGTGGACGCCGCTTCCACTCTGGGGCGACTGGCCCTTGCGCGCGGCGCTCGGACTTCTCTCCTATGACGAGCAAATCCGATATCTCGGCCTCTGGGCACTCTGGGCCGCGATCGTTTTTTTCTTCGTTGTGCTTTTCTACAAACGCGGCCTGAAGCGCTACGAATCTTTTGGAGGCTAGACGACGATGATGATCAACTACCTCGGCCTTTGGTTCGAATTCGCAAAGAACTCTCTCATCCGTCAGCTCGAGTACAAAGCGAACATGCTCGGCCGTTTCCTCACCGAAACGATCTGGCTCGCGGGACAATTGCTTTTCTTCAAAGCGATCTTTTTGCAGGTGCCACAGTTTGCGGGTTGGACCGAAGCGGAGATCTACTTTTTCGTGGGATCGCTCTACCTCGTCGATGGATCGTTCATGCTGCTGCTTTCGGAAAATCAAAACCGTTTCGGCGATCTCGTGCGCAACGGACTTTTCGATTTCTACTTGCTGCGCCCGCGCTCGGCGTTTTTCATGGCGTGTTTCAGGCATCTCAACATCGCGGGCTTCGTAAATTTGAGCGGCGGGATTCTGTTGAGCGTCTGGGCACTCACGCGCGGAGGCATCTCACTCACGGGCCCGCAGATCGCGGTGTGGCTTCTGTATCTCGCCGTGGGCTTCGGACTTTTGGTGTGCCTCCTCATGGGAATTTGTTGTCTCGCGTTTTGGATCACGCAGACGGCGAACCTCAACTGGCTCTTTTTTGAGCTCTACCGTCTCGGATGGCGGCCGGAGAATTTGTATCCGCTCTGGATGAGGCGTTTTCTCTGGGCGATTTTCCCCGCAGCGTTTCTCATCTCGGTGCCGGTGCAGCTTACGCTCGGAAAACTTTCGGGGGCCTGGTACGTGTATCCGTGGATCTGGCTTGCGGTCGTGGCGTTCGCGCTGAGAATCGTTTGGAATAAGGGCGTGGCGCGCTACGAAGGCGCGCTTAGCTGAGCACGTCTTGCTTCAGCGAGTTTTCAGCGAAGCGTGCAACGCCATCAGAATTTCTGAGTCGACTTTATCGAAGCGCATCGGAAGTTTTCGACGACGCGCTTGAATCCGGTAGACGGGGTCCCTCAACGGTTTTGCAAGCTCGACAATCGCAAGGTCATTGCGCACGGAGCTTCGCCGATAACTTATCTCGTGAATAATCGTGAAGCCCAGTCCAAGGGCCACGGGCTCTAAAATGCGGTTATTTTGATTGACGCTCGTGCGTGAGGGCAAGAGTTCTACGCCTCCGAAGTCCCTCGGAAAGTTCAAACTCAGTAACCTTTGAGCATGGCGATATATGTCGGGATGCTTCACGATCCCCAGCGCAACGAGTTCATTCCAGTCACAATTTTTTCGCGATTTGAAAGTCTTGGGTACGACCAGCAAAAGTTTTTCTTCCGCAATTTTTTCACTTAACACACTCTGAGAAGTGGGAGCGTGATGCGTATAGCCCACATCTACTTCATCGGCTTCGACGGCACGCTCAACGGAGAGGCTCGGCGCCACGACGAACTCGAGAGAGAGCCCCTCATGCCTCGAAGCGAGGTTCATGAAAGCATCGAAAATTAAAAGTCCTAGACCCCCTGGCGAACTGTAGCGACAGCGTCCGTGGATCGGACTGTCACCCTTGATAGATTCGCGAAGGAGTGACTCACTCTTTTTTGACTCAATAATGAAATTAAGAAATTTTTCTCCGGCGGGAAGCAAACGGAATGACTTATCGCCGCGATCAATGAGCGCGCAGCCGAGTTCTTCTTCGAGTTTACGCAGATGTTGCGAGACTCCGGGTTGGGTCATACCGAGCTGCTTGGCAGTGCGCGTGAAGTGTTTCATGCGCGCGAGAGTTTCGAAGCTGCGGATCCATTCAGGATTTATCATAAATTTAAATTATCAATTCTAGAATAACCCATAATTTCCAGTTTTAGGACAAAGTCTCTATTTTGCGCTTATGAAAAACACTCTTCACACCTGGAGCCTTCTCGCAGTCGCCCTCTTTCCCCTCGCCTCGAACGCTCTCGACATGGGCCAGGCCCGCAGCTTCGCCATCCAAGCGCTCGAAGTGCGCGCGTCCCTGCACT
Organism: Bdellovibrionota bacterium; assembly: GCA_039920645.1. Taxonomy (GTDB): domain Bacteria; phylum Bdellovibrionota; class UBA2428; order UBA2428; family UBA2428; genus CAMCVE01. Next base: position 6,137 of record JBDSDI010000094.1, read on the forward strand.
TCGCAGGTGAGTTTCGCTGGGGCGATGCGGGAAGCCGCGACCTTTTTGATTCCTACGACGAGGCCGCTAAAAAGCTGTTAGGCGACAAAAGCCGAGTTCTCAAAGTCGTGGGCGAAGAAGAAACCGTGCGGCTCCTGGTACGCGACATGGCCACAAAGCAAGATCTCTGGGTAAGCACCGCCAGCTCCCACTACCAAGAGAACCTCACCCTCACGATCGAGACCGAGACCTCTCGCCGTAACAGCGCGAGTGGAAGCTTTGTATCTTTCAGCCAAGCGTCGGACGCTCAGTCTTCGAAAACACTCACAGCCGGCTTGAGCACTTCGAATTTTTCGGTCGCCGTCTTCGGAAAACTCGTTGGTCAGGACTGGACTCTGGGGGCTGCCACGAACGCCTGGGTTGAAGTCTCCAAGGGTTTAAAGATCGGCATCACGGCTCAGGTCACGCAAACGAGTCGCAATGTTTTGAACGTGACCGAGGGACACTTCGTTCGCCGCTTCGACCACTACGCCAGTCCCAGCATGCGCATTGAGATCCAAAAAAGTTGGAGCATGAGTGGCATCCGTAGCGGAGCCGGCGTGCAGTTCGACTGGATCGGCGGTGCGGACTTCAGCGCAACTCCCGCCGCTCACGCCTTCGTGAGTCTCGGAAAAGACTTCGTCGATAGCCGCGGCCAAACGATCGCTAAACTCGACTTTCTTGCGACCCGCCAGCTCGGCATGAGCGGCGAGGGCTGGATGGCCAGCCTGATGGGGAGCTTCTACTTCTGAGCGCTGCGGTCTAAATAATTCACGAAAAGAGGGTCTTTCGGGTTCTTGACACCCGGAAGACCCTCGCCTACCTTCGGTCCTCGTCAACACCTGCCCAGGTGGTGAAATTGGTAGACACACCATCTTGAGGGGGTGGCGCAGCGATGCATGCTGGTTCGAGTCCAGTCCTGGGCACCATTTTTAGTTCAGCTCCTTGAGCATTCGGATATCCGCCCACATTTTACCTGCCATCCAGGTGTAGCCTGGAAGCCTGACAAACTCGCGATATCCGAGCTTTTCGTAAAATCGAATCGCAGTCTTATTGAACTCAAATACACCGAGCTCAATGCGCTGAGCACCCGCTTTTTTCGCACGCGCCTCTAACTCCTGCATCGCAAGGCGTCCCACTCCACACCCGCGAGCGTGAGCCTCGCCGATCACAATTCCGGCCCACGCCGTGTTGGATTTGGCGGTGAGGATGGGTCGCCGATCGAGATAAAAACTCATTTCTCCGACAGGCTTGCCCTCGTACATGATCATAAAACTCTGCTCCGTCGGATTGTCCTCCGCGGGTTTGTAGTTTTGCGAAATACTTTCGACCGTCGCCACGCGTGCGAAGGAGATTTCGTCTCGAAAAACCTGGAAAAGACTTCGTATCAAAGGATCATTTTCCCATTTGGCCATGAGGGCGCAATCTTCCGAGGAATAGGGATCAAATTTGCGGAAGCTCACGTGGGGGAACATGAGTTCTATATAGCATTGCTATACCTGCCGTGGAGAGAGTCATTTTTTCCGAGGGATCTGATAGATTGCCGCTGTGACAACCGTTATTGAAAAATTTGAATCCCAGATCGCGGAACATGCCTTTGCAGTATCTTTGAAAGATGCTGATCCTTCGCATGATCATCTTCACCTCAAACGCGTCGTGGGATGGGCGCGCAAGCTGGCAATTCTAGAAAACGCGAAATTGGACGTCGTCATTCCCGCCGCCTACTTGCACGACATTGTGAATCTGCCCAAGGATCATTCCGACCGTAAACTTGCTTCCGTCGAATCCGCTCGCGAAGCCACCCGTTTTTTACGCAATATCCACTATCCGACCGAATTCATTTCGGAGATCACCCACGCGATCGAAGCCCATTCATTCTCTGGGGGAATTGCCCCAACGACGATTGAAGCCAAAATCGTCCAAGATGCCGATCGCTTGGATGCCCTTGGTGCCATCGGAGCTGCGCGCTGCTTCTGCATTTCCGGAAGACTATCGCGACCATTTTATAGTGAAGCGGATCCGCTCGCGCTTCACCGAGAACCCGACGATCGGAGCAATACCCTCGATCATTTTTTCGTCAAACTCTACGGGCTGCAGGAAAGTCTCAACACTCGATCCGCACAAGTCGAAGGCACACGTCGGGTCGAGTTCCTAAAAGCCTTCGCTGAGCAACTCGCTAGCGAGATATAGCATTGCTATACCTCGCTGCGTTTTACTTTCGGCGGCATCACGGCGACTGAATTTAGGAACGGAAGCGCTGAAGGATTTCGTTGAAGCGCGAGATGTACTCGGTGTGCAATTTTTCCGCAGAAGCTGAGCCGTCCGCCACTTCGATTTGACTGCAGTCTTCGGCCCACCCGGTAGAACTAATTCCGTCCCACTCGTTCACCTGGAATCCGA
>JBDSDI010000095.1:0-13777 GCA_039920645.1 Bdellovibrionota bacterium
CGCGCAGTCCTTCTCTCCGAAGGCGCACATCTCGACACCCGCGATTTCTCGTGGATCATCGATCACACCGAACCCCGCGCGCTCGCATCGGAGCGCAGCGAAGCTCCAAAAATCACCGAAGAAACCCACGACGAAGTTCTCGCACCAACTCCGATCGCGAGCCTCATCCCCACTCGTATTCTTTCGTCAGCTCCCGCCCCCGTTAACGACAGCAACTACTTCCGTATTCCCCTCACGGTATCTTTGAAGGAACTCGAAGAACAGTACATCCAAGCCTATTGCAATGCCCATCCCAAGATGAGCCGCGAAGATGTCGCTACCGGTCTCGGCATCAATCGCAAGACGCTGTACCGTAAGTTCCAAGAAATGAGAGAGCTCAAAGAAGGGACCGCCTGATGTCGATGGACTCCGGCAACTTCTACGATCCGATCCTTGCCGACTTGATTCCGACCTACATCGCTATTCAGAAACAGACCATCGCTCAGCTCACCGAAGCTCTCATTGGCAGTGACTTCCAGACAATCCAGGATCTCGCTCACCGAATCAAGGGCAGCGCCGCTTGCTATGGCTTCAAACCCTACGGAGACCTCGCAGCTCGACTCGAAGAAGTCTCCAAGCAGAAGGAAATCCAAACCTGTCGTGATATCTTTGCACTCATGCGCAAAGAATTCCCGCAGGGTTTTGCCTGATGCCCTCCTCGCGCCTGTTTAAGATCGGGACCCTGAATATTCAGAAGAGGAACAGATCTCCGGCTAAAGCGGAGCGCATCGAAGCGGCCATCGCCGCTCAAGCGTGGGACGTGCTTTTTTTTCAGGAATGTCTCCTCGGGCACGACGAAAAAATTCTTGGACTGGAAAAACTTCGCGCCGAGTTTCCTTTTGAAGCCACGAGCACGAGCCGCATTTTCAAGAACGGCATCTGGATGGGAAACGCCATTCTCTCCAAGCATCCTCTCCATCATGTCAAATCTTTGAAGTTCCGGCATGCGCGTGGCATGTCCCAGCGAAGCGCCTTAGCGGCACGTCTCGAGCTGGGCGGAAAGCGCTGCCTTCTGGTCTCTCTGCATCTCGGGCTTTTGGAGGGAGAACGCAACAAACAAATCTCTCAGATTCTCGCATACTGCCACGACAACGCTAAAGACTTCGACGGGCTTGTGCTTGCGGGCGATTTCAACGACTGGTCAGGTCGCTGTCATCGAGATCTGTCACTTTGGAGCCACGACGTCAAACAGTGGAAGGCGCTATCGGCGCCCGATGATATCTCGTTGCAAGCGCAGCCGCTTACCTATCCTGCAGCTTTTCCGATTCTGGCACTTGATCGTATTTATGCCTGGGGCGCCTGCTCGATCGAAAGACGGCTCGCCTTAGGAGGGCCGATGATTTCTGACCATCGCGCCGTGGTCGCCGACCTGAGATTGCGCTGAGTCTTTCTCGATCTGGTTCATGTTTCTCAAAAAGTTGCGGTGAACAAAAGACTCGAGATCGTTGCGCAACGTAACGCGGTCTTTACGCGTGGTTTCGTCGCCGCCTAGCTTCCTTAAGGGGCATCCTAAGGCAAACATCATTTCGATCTTTTGATGAGACGCCAAGCGGATTGTACGAGCAATCACATCCTTATCGAAGCCTTCCATGCCGTGAGCGACCAGGTCGTCCTGAACGGCCTGCAGGCTGAGGTTCTCCCAAGCGGCTCCGCAGTCAAAAGACGCGGTCTCATAATGCTCTTCGGGTTGAGAAGGATTGTACTGATTCGACACCAGCACGACGAGAATGGCCGCTTTGTCGCACCACACCTTATTGGCGTCCGTAAGCGCATCGAAAAAACTTGCCCAGTAAGATGAGGATCTGTGGACGTAAACGAAGTTCCACGGTTGGCGATTGAAGGACGAGGGGGCCCACCGGGCCGCGTCGAAAAGAGTCATCAATTCTTCGTCCGTAATGGCTCCTCCGGTCATAGTCCTCGGAGAAGATCGCTGAAGAATCAACTCATCAACATCGTAACGGGACAGTTTCTCCCTTGTTTCGAGTGTTCTCTTCGAAAATTCGCTCATACCGCATTACGAAGCAGAGAACGTGCCAGAAGCATGGGTGGCAATTAACCCCGCACCTTGATAAATTCGAAGCATGAACCTTCTTCTTCAGTGGCTTGTCGCGACTCTTACCGTTCTACTCACCGCTTACTTCGTACCGGGCTTCGTCATTGCGGGGCTTGGCGCCGCTCTTGTCGCATCGGCTGTCATCGGTCTAGCGAATCTGCTCATCAGACCCTTCCTGCTTTTCATTACCTTGCCGATCAATATTCTTACGCTAGGTCTTTTCACCTGGGTCGTGAACGCCGCCACCCTTCGTCTCGCCGCCTTCTTCACTCCGGGCTTTTTCATTGGGGGTTGGATGCCCGCATTGATCGGCGCTTTTCTGGTCTCACTCTTCAGCACGCTGATCTACGCCGTGGTCCGCCCGAACGCGGGCAGACGCTAAAAAAGGAAAAGCCGCCGTTCCGAAGAACAGCGGCTTTTCGGTGGACTCCAAAAAGTCCTCAGGACCGAAGCATGACTTTAGTTGCGGCGATACTCGACCTCGAGGCGGAGATTGCGCTTTGCAGGTTTGGCTTCAGTACCAACGTGATCTAATTCTTCGCTCGGGAGACGGGTAAAACGGAAGACGTCGTCTTTGAGATTAAAGCTAGTGAAATAGACGGCGTCCTTCGCGGGGAAGCTCCCCAGAGCTGCGCAGTTTTTCCCCGTTACGTCGCGGGTTTCGTTCACGGCCAAGTCTTTGACCTCACATTCCCCGGTGGCGTCGAGACCGAACACTGTACCCCAAGACGAGTTCAGAGGAGTCACGGTGACTTTACTGATCTTCAAGTCCATGGCTCTTGCTCCAGGTTCAATATCGAGCTTTTCGCCGATGGAATAAGTTCCGCTTGTCATTACGACGCCGAGAGCGTCTCCACCGCACTTGCGGTCAGCATACGCAGTCTGGCGGATTGTCATATCAAAGCCTTTAATATCGAGTTCGTGAACGACACAACCCACTCCACCAACACGAATACTGAGTTCTTGCTCAGCCTGAGTTTGGTAGTTCCCTTGAAGCTTCAATGCTTCACGCGCGTTGCCGCAAGAGAAGAGAAGGAAAGTGGCACCGAGAAGTAACGGGGATTTTTTCATCGTCTTATCCTTTTATCCCTGCTTGGATTTCGAAGCATTTGGCGCTGCGCGGTTCGCTTGTTGATCCACGGAGTCTTTACGGAAAGAAGCGTTCTTGTCGTTCGCAGGCTGACGATTCGCTTCTTTTTCGGAAGTCGACTTCGTGTCTTGCTTGCTGGAGTTGGTAGAAACCTTGTTCTTTTGATTTTGCATAAAACTATTCTCCTTATTTTTCTGCGGGCACACGGCTCGCTTCCTTTTTCAAGCAATGGACATGCCAATCGCACCCGTGAGGTCTCCTTGTTTCTCGCGGAGGCGCTGGGGTGAAGAGGCACTGAGCCATGAGACAAATCGGTACAAGACATCGTAAAGGGGGGTCAATCGACCCCACCTACTGTTGGCATCCGTCTTGCTCTTTGGAGCTTTAACTATGTTGAATTCATCTCTCCATGAAACTCAAGAACGTATTAACGAGCTCCTGCGCGGAGAAAGATCCGCCGTCGAGACTTATCACCAGGCCTTCGCCGCAGTCGGTGACGATCCGCGGATCGACGATCTTCGTGCTGTGGCCGCCGAGCATCGTCACGCGGTACAAATGCTTGTCGACCGCGTCATCGCTTGCGGAGGCGAGCCGTCTCACGACAGTGGAATCTGGGGCACATGGACGAAGACGGTTCTCGGAACCGCCACACTCTTCGGAGAAAAAGCATCGCTTTCCATTCTTAAGGAAGGCGAAGAGCACGGAAAAAATCTCTATTTGGATTTCCTGAAGGACGCGGACGTCGATCCGATCTGCCGGGACATCATCGAAAACGAACTCCTCCCTCAGCAAGTCGCGCACATCCAGACGCTGGAGCGCATCATTCGCAACATCAGTTAGAAAGAAAGGTAAGAAATAATGACATTCAAGAAACTCATCACACACACTTCAACCCTCGGAATCGTACTCGCGTCCAGCCTGAGCTTCGCTCAGAATAGACAGCAGCATCTCGATCCCATTCCCGAAGCTCCTCGTCCCACGACTCCCGATGGTCAGGGCGTTACGCAACAAGCGGGCGTTGGCGGCGATGTCGCATTCGCGCGCGCTGGCGTACTTGAGCTTGGTGGTTCTGCTGCCTACTCGGCGTCTGGAGATTTGTCGCAACTCACGATCGCTCCCAGCATTGGCTACTTCGTTATGGATAACTGGCAAGTAACGGGATCTGTACAATGGCGCCACGCCAAAGTTACCGGTGCAGGTGCTTCTGACATCTTCGTGCTCCTCGCGGAACCTAGCTTCCACCTACCCTTCACTGACACAAACTTCGGTTTTGTCGGCGTTGGTCTTGGCCTCGCGAAGACCACGGGTGCCGATCTCGGCATGGCCGTCGCACCTCGTATCGGCTACAAAGTCCTTGTTGGACGCTCGGGCATGCTCACTACAGATATTCGAGACACGATTTTTACGAATGAGGTTAAAACGACGGGCAACGTGACCTCGTTCACGCTTGCAAATACCGTAGCGGTCGGCATCGGGTATACAGTTCTCTGGTAGTACTTAAGTTGAGAGTTTGATCACTCCCAAACAAGCGGGCCGTCGAAAGACGGTCCGCTCTTTTTTTATGTGCTTCATCGGAGATGACCCGCACCGGATCTTAGGCAAGAAAAAACCCCGATCCTCTGCGTCTGAGGATCGGGGCAAGGGGCCCGTATTCTAGAGATGTCTAAAAGAAATTCGTAATTCCTTTTCTCGCTATGAACCTAAACGCAAGAGCCCGGGTTTGGGGAGTCGCTACGACGAGCCCAGCAATAAAGGCGAAGCCCATCATCTTGAAGGGCTCAGCTTTGACCTGCTCCGTAATTTTCTCCCGGGATTCGGTGAGAATTTCCAGCGCGGATGTTGAAACCTTTTCTGCCGAGATACTCATCGCTTGATTCCCCCTTATTTCGCGTCGCTTTTGGACATGAGCGAGCGGGTGAACGCCACTGTAGCAATACCGGCCGCGAATGCGACTGCAAGCGCGATAACTGGACGAGCTTTGATAGTTTTTTCGAGACCGGCGACAGAGGTGTCGTAGAGGTCGGAAGCTTTTTGGACGCCTTCGTCGAGATACGTTTTTGCCTTCAGCACAACGTCGTCGAGCTTTTGATCGCTCGAGAATTCCTTGGCTTTACTCTTAACATCATTCTTGATGTCTTCGATCATCCCAGCGGCTTGATATTTTTTGTCTTGAATTGCTGTTCCCATGTTTTGTTTCTCCTTTTCCATTGTGTCTCTTTTCTTTCTTTTTCTTGAGGGACGTTGAGTGGGGGGATTAGTTCGCGCTATGGAGCGATTGAGCGCTCATAGCGGAAGTCACGTTTTGCGAAGGCGTTAAAAAACTTCTTAGCATCCAAGCAGTCTTCTCGTGGAACTCAAGCTGTTTGGTGATGAGATCCGCGGTTGCCTTATCGTCGCCCTGATCGGCAAGCTCGATGAGCTTACGTCCGGCGGACGATATGGTTTCGTGATCTTGTTGGAGATTGGCAAGCATATCTTCCGCTTCCGGAACGATATCGGCGGCATCTTCTTGAATATGACTGAGCTTAAGGAATTCCTGAAAGGTGCCAGGGGCGCGGAAGCCTAGACTCCGGATACGCTCAGCAATTTCATCGACGTCTTCAGCAAGATGCGTGTATTGCTCCTCAAACACTCCATGAAGAGGTTGGAAAAGCGGACCCGTGACGTTCCAATGGTAATTGTGAGTTTTTACGTAGACCATGTACGTACTCGCGAGAATTCTCGTGAGTCCCTGGGCCACGCGTTTGCGATCCGCATTTTTGATACCCATATCTTGAACTGACATTCGTGATCTCCTTTCATGAGATAAAAACTTTGAATGCAACGGATATGCCATTTAAGGAGAACCCATCATCAAGGTTTAGACCTAAAACCCCTTCCTTATATGCCCCAAGAGGATAGGCCTGGGGCATATCTTCTGCATATTGCTGCTAAGTCCGCATGAAGTCCGTGGCATGCGGTTTGCTTTTAGTTTTGCAGGAGAACTTAACGAATGAAAAACTCACTCTTTAGAAATATCGCGCTAATGGCTCCTCTTGCAGCTCTTGCGCAACCCGCTTTTGCGGCACAAACCAGTTTATCTTTAGCGGCCATCGGCAACGTCGCAGATGCGCGCGTTCCAGAACAAGTCAATCAGGGATCGGGCGTGACCGTGGATACCGATAACAGGCTCGGCTGGGGTATCGGCGCGCTCGTAAGCACTCAAGGCAGCACCTTGATCGGACTGGAAACCGGTGCCTTGCTGATAAACCGGAGTTTCCAATACGGCAGTGACAGCTTCAACTTCACGCAGTCGCAGCTGAATCTTCAGATCCCCTTACTCGCGCGTGTGAATTTCGGTCAGATGTTCTCTTTAGGCGCGGGCCCCTTCATCTCGATGCCTGTTGGGCCCGTGAACAATCGTTTCACCGTGGGTAGCAGCTCCGCAAACTTTAATGTCGACCATGACATCACCGAGCTCGGAGTCCAAGCCGCTGCATCGTTTGGTCTTCCCGTCGCCGCGAACACCACCGCCTTCATTGAAGCTCGTTATACCTACGGCCTTAAAGATCTCACGAACAACACCAAGAATTACGCCAACACCAACGATCTCTCCACCCTTGTGGGTGTGAGAATAACGCTCTAAACACCACTTTTAAAAAAGGAGAAAACAAATGTTAAGCTGGGCAGTATCATTCCTTGTTATCGCGCTCATCGCAGCCTTCTTCGGTTGGGGCGGTCTCGCCTCTACGTCGGCAGGCATGGCGCAAATCTTGTTCTTCGTGTTCCTTGTTGCTTTCGCGATTTCCGCGATCAGCGGAGCAATCCGCGGCAAAGCTCCTCGAGCCTAAACGGTTTCGACGGATTTAATTTAAAAGACGGAGCGACCTTGCAGTCACTCCGTCTTTTTCTTTTTGACGTGTTGCTTAGACGCTATCGACAAGTACGGGAGCAGCATCGTTGTCCGACTTACGTAAGAGTTCCTTACAGAGGTCGATCGACATGCCCGCAAGCACAGGTCCAATAAAGACTCCCGCCAATCCCCAAAACACGAGCCCTCCGAAGATCGAAATGAAAGCGATCCAGGGATGCAGATCTGAGCGACTTTTGACGATGAGGGGCCTGAGCACGTTGTCGATAATTCCCGCGAGAATCGCGAAAACCAGCAGGATTACGAACTGAGTCGTCGAGGCTCCGTTGACCTGCAACAACAGCGCGATCACGATGCTCACCGGGATGGTTCCCACATAAGGAAGCAGTGACGACAGTGCCCCGATAACCCCGAAGACGAAAGCGCTCGGCGCTCCGGATGCAGCCGCTCCGATACCAATGAACGCCCCCTGCGCGATCGCGGTCACACCGGCCGCAACGAAGGCAGAATAAGAATACTCCGAAAAGGCGTGCATCAGAACACGGGTGTAACGCTCAGGAATGATCGTTTGAGCGATAAGAAATCCTTTCACCTTCGATTCGTTGAGATAGATGCCAAGAAAGCTCATTACGAAAATAAAAAGTCCGACGAAGAGCGCGGGCAACTGCGCGAGCGCAGCTTTGAGCGGGTCGGTCAGGTTCGCCAAGATATCTTTCTGAAAATCGTCGCCCATCTGATCGACGTTCGAGGCTCCGACCTTTTCGAGAGAAGACCGAACTCTTTCCAGAAGTGAACTGCTTTTAATCTTCTGGACGATCTCGGTGAAATTCACGTCGTTGCGGATATGTCGTACGACCGAACTTAAACTTACGACGATAAAGACGATGACCAAGAGAAACGTGAAGACGAGAAGTGTCGGCACTAAAACGTTGGCCCATGCCCGCTTAAGCTTCAGACGACGCACGCCTATGTCGCGCAGCTGCATCGAAACGCACGCCATCGAAACGCCTAAGAAGCTCGGGATGAAAAAGGGTGCCGTCAGCACAAGGAGCGGCAAAAGCGCCAGTAGGAAGAACCACCGGTTTATGGACTTCGAATTCATCTCAAAAATCTCCTTAAAAATCCCGAACTTTCGGCAACTTAGAACCGTCATCTTCCCGACGCAAGCTCGAAGCTCTGCTCCTCAAGTTGGAGAGCCTCTTTTACCGATAGGAAAAAGGTGGGGCCCTTCTTCAAGATTCGAGAAAAGCTCAGAGAAGTCGTGCTTGCGCGTCGTGATTTCTCGCGGGACGAAGCCTCGGCTCGCTGCGGCCGCTGTGCCCATATCTTGCCCGACGAGACGCTGACTTTTTGCCCCCGCTGTGGAATTCCTTTTTCCAAAGTTCCTCCCACCGGGACGTACTCCACTCTCGCCGATCATGCGCATGTTCTCCTTCTGAAGCGCTATCGCCTCAGACTCACGCTCACCACCGCCAGCGTCTTCGCTGCCTTCTGGCTTTTGCTCGCAAGTTTCAGCTTTCTTCAAACCGAAAGTCTTCTTGCAAAACTTAAGCCCGTTCGCGCGCTCGACGTCTACCTCGTCGAAGATCCCGCTTATCCCCACATCGATGTTCAGACGCAAGTCGAGAGCGTCGCCGTCGCGATCCAAAGTTTCGAGGCGCATTTCGGAATCCGAATTGGCGAGGTCTCTTTGCACCGCGATCGCCTCCCGCCCATCATCACTGAAAAATTTCCGGGCCTCTGGAGCAACCCCCAACGTTCTTCGTTGTCGTACTGGGAATCTAAGGTTTTTCCGAACCTCAATCCCGAGTGGGATGAAGTCTCCAGCGAACCGCTTCCGATCGTCTTCACCAACATTCCTATCGTCAACGACCTCGGCGGTGAAACTTCTCTCGAAACGGCTCATCTCAATCCCTGGGGACTCATCTCGGGTTTGGGGCACCCCTCGCTCAGCATCATCTCCACCTACCGCATGCTTAGAGAAGAAAAACGCCTTTTTGGAAAGGTTATCGATGCTAACGACTCGGAGCGCCGCCGTTTGGAAGCGCGCTTCATGGGCGAATATGTGTTCGCACACGAATTGGGTCATGCCTTGCTCGCTCTTCCCGACTTCGTGCAACGCAATCGCATATCCTCTCAAGTCGGGTTCCGGGGCCCTGCTTCGGTCGATTCTGACGAACCTGACTACGCAAAATGTCTGATGCACACGGATCAGGGCGGCGGCTACCATGCGTGGCAAGCGATCCGCAGTCGCCCCATTCAAAGCGTGTATCTCAATCCCTGTCCCGAGTACCAGTCGGTCATCACGGCATTCAAAATTCGCAACCAAGCGCTCCAAGCTTTGCGCAAAGGCGACCACGCCAAAGCCGAAACGCTCTATAACCAGGCGCTCCAAGCTTACGATCCCCCCGCAAAAACCTGGCTTCGTTCGCAGTGGGAGCAAGAAGACGCTCTTTTCATGTCAGTAATTAAGCGTTGGTGGTCCGGAATCTTCGTGATTCAATCGAAGACATGATTGATTTGTCTCTGAGCGACGAACAAAAATCCCTTCAAGAACTCGCCCGCCAATTCGGAGAAAAAGAAATGGCTCCGCGAATCGAGCATCACGATCAGACCGGGGAGTATCCTTGGGATGTGATCAAAAAGGCTCACGAGGTGGGTCTCATGAACACGCACATCCCTCAAGAATACGGAGGTCTCGGACTGAGTGTTCTCGATGGTTGCCTCATCGCCGAAGAACTCTCTTCGTTCTGCTCGGGCATGTATACGGCCCTTGAAGCAAACGGTCTCGCGCAAGCACCGCTGCTCGTGGCCGCGAACGATGCACAGAAAAAACAATTCCTTTCTCCCATGACCGAAGCGCCGATCATGGCGGCTTATGGAGTCACCGAACCCGGTGCCGGCTCCGATGTTCAGGGGATCAAGACCCGCGCCGTAAAAAAGGGCGACGAGTACGTCATTAACGGATCCAAGATGTGGATCACCAACGCCTCCGTGGCGGATTGGTTCTTCGTTCTGGCCTACACCGATGCCGAAAAGGGTGTCGGCGGAATGACCGGCTTCGTCGTTCCCGCTAAAACTCCTGGCATTCTGGTCGGCAAAAAAGAAAAAAACCTTGGGCAAAGATGCTCCGACACGCGCGGCATCACCTTTACCGACGTCGTCGTTCCCGCGAAGTACCGACTTGGCGACGAGGGCTACGGCTTCAAGATCGCGATGGCAGCCTTCGATCATACGCGTCCTCCCGTGGCTGCAGGCGCAGTGGGCGTCGCTAAAGCCGCCTATCAGCACGCTGTTCGCTACGCCCAGGAGCGTAAGACGTTTGGCCAACCCATTTTCAAGCATCAGGCTGTGAGCTTCATGATCGCCGAAATGGCGATGAACATCGAAGCCGCTCGTCTGCTTGTCTGGAAAGCCGCTTTCGAAATTGATTCCGGCCGCCGCAACACCTACTTCGCTTCGGTCGCGAAAGCTTTTGCTGCCGACATGTGCAACAAAGTCTGCACCGACGCCGTTCAGGTCTTCGGCGGTTACGGCTACTCGAGTGAATACCCCGTCGAAAAGCTCTATCGCGATTCGAAAATTTTCCAGATCTACGAAGGAACCTCGCAGATTCAGCGTTTGATCATTTCCAAGGAAATTTTCGACCGTAAAAAATAAGTGTTTCTTGCTTAGAAAATACATAGAACCCCGGAGGATCTTTCGATCCTCCGGGGTTCTATGTATTTAGAGATTCAAATTTTTACTTAATTGTCTTGTCGATCACGCAGCCGAGCTTAGGGGCAATCGTGTTGAGGTAGTTGAGAGCTGATTCAACATCTTTGAACTTACCTTTAAGTAATACATTCGAGTAGAAGCCACTGCCTTTACGCGAGCGAACTTCGTAAGCAGTTTTCTTGCCGCGAAAGCCGGACGAGTAAGCATTGATATAGCAAAAGGTACGATTATCGAGAGCGATGCGCTCATCAACATCCGATTGATTTTGACAACGGTAGAGACCCGTCATGCGGCACATGCTGTACCATCCTTCACGGATCAGTGCGAGGTCATCATCGCTGTGCACGTCGAGCAGACGATGTTCGCGTTTGATCTCGGATTCGGGTAACTGCTCAGGAACGGCATCGTAGCCCGCTTCACGGCAGAGCTGGATGGCGTTGTCTTTTAAGTGGTCTTCTTCGCAAGCATTCGAAGAGTATTGATCTGCGCTGCTGTAGGTCGTCGAAGAAGCTCTGACAACGATATTTTCGCGAGCGTAAGCTGCTCCAGCGAAGCTACCCACGGCGACGACGGCAGTGGAAAGAACGGCTTTAAAATTCTGCATACGTATCCTCCTAAATATTTTCTGACGGTTAAGGGTTCAGGTGAATTGTTAATCTGCAAATCTAAGTTGCTAAAAAAAATCCTCAGTTGGTCGACTGGATACGAATCTCACTGAGGAAACTTTTCAAAAATTGGGTCTGGGCTTTTTGATCACAAACATCAACCAGCGCGCGGTGGCGAAGCTGATCCATCCAGTCATGACTGCGACGAAGCGGGAAGTCGTTTTCGTGTTCGAAGACGAGCGATTCGAGGAGTTCTTCATAGGGTTGTTCGCGGTAGAACTGCATCCAACGCTCGAAGACGTCGCGTTCCATGCGTTTCTGCTTCAACGATTCAAATGAATAGACTTCGGCCATTTTAGAACTCCTTCATGGCAGCATGATTGCCGCTAGACCGAGAGTTGCAGCCGCTATGCCAGACTTATCCGTTTGATTTATTAGGCGTCCGGAAGGCGCACCTCGAGGCCTCGCCGAAAGGCGCAAAGCGGTGTCTAAACTTTAGCCAGTCACCGGACGAGGCGGTAGACAACGATAAAATGGAAGAAGGCTCCGAGCACGACGAACGCATGAAAGATCTCGTGGTATCCAAAGGTACGGGGCCACGGGTTCGGTCGACGAAGAGCATAGATAAGCGCTCCGACCGTATAGCAAATACCACCTACGAAAATAAGCGTGACCCCCGAATCACCAACGACCACTTCGAGGCCTGAGAAAAAAGACAGCGCGATCCAACTCACTCCGACGTAGAGCAAAGCATTGAGCCACTTCGGACACGTTACCCAAAAAAGAGATTGAAAAATCCCGCAGCACGCAAGAATCCACATCGCTTTCAAACCGAAAATTCCTCGATCTCCCGGAACTCCCAGCACACCAACCGGCGTAAAGGTTCCTGCAATGAGCAGATAAATCGCCGCATGATCGAGACGACGCAAACGGGCGCGTGGCACCGGACCCCAGTGCGGGCGATGATAGATCGCGCTAACGCCGAAAAGACCCGTGAGCCCGATGGTGTAGATCAGAATTGCGAAGAAGCTGCGCCTGTCCGGGGTCTTAGCGAGCAATACAAGACAGGCCCCAAGGGCCACAAAAAAAGCCGCTTGATGGGAATGGCCGCGGAGTGTGGGTTTGGGACCAGTGGATTTTGACATCAGCGTCTTTGATCAGCTCGGAAAGTTTTCGCGAGGATCGATGGCTTCGGCCATTGAAAGGTGACGACGCGCTTTGAAGGGCTGCTGACGAATAGGACAGTCTGCCACGGGACACTCGACGCAATAACGACGACGGCAGGGTTCGAAGTGGGTGTGCCATTCACCCGGGATATTCGTCTCTTCGAGCATCGCGTCCGAGAAACGATGGACCTGGTCGTGAGCGTCAAGAACGTCGAGATATTCGGGAACGATAAGATGAACGTCCACGTGCGCGAATGCGCCGGCTCGCATGGCACGCAAGCGATGAAGCCCGCAGATCGCGTCGATCGGCCATTTGTTGATAGCTTTGAGGATCTCTTGCATGAGTTCCGGATCTTCTTCATCGAGCAGGGCGCCCGAAGCTTCTTTGAGAATTTTATATCCCGTGCGCATGAGCAAAAGCGCCACGACGATTCCCATAATCGGGTCCAGATAAGCCCATCCCGTCGCGCGCACGAGAAGCAGGCCCAGGATGATGCCGACCGAAGTCCAGAAATCGGCCACGATATGGTGTCCGTCCGTTTCGAGCGCTTTTGAGCGCACCGATTTTCCGACGCGAACGAGGGAAAGACCAAGAACGCCGTTCAAGATGCCGGCGGACGAACTGACTACGAGGCCAAGATCGAGTTCGCGCATCGAAGGTCCGCGCACAATCGCCATCGCAGATTCGGCGAGGATATAAACTGAAGCGAGACTAATGAGGGCGCCTTCGAACGTAGCAGAGAAGAATTCGATTTTTCCGTGGCCATAGGGATGGTTCTCGTCTGCGGGCCGGGCCGCAAAAATAAGAGCACCGAGAGAAAAGCATGCGCCCAGCACGTTCACGATGCTTTCGACGGCATCTGAACGCAGCGCTATCGAAGACGTGAGGAAGTAGGCCCAGGCCTTAAGACCCAGCACCACCACGCTCACCACGATCGAGAGGATCGCGTATTTAAAGCGTCGGCGTTGCTGAATCGGCATGAAGCCCTACCCCTTCAGACTTATTTGTTGCCCTTAGGTGCGCCGGTTTTCGAGAGATGCTTCTTACGCGCACGAACGGTCTTCGGAGTGATCTCCAGAAGCTCGTCCGCCGCGATCCACTCGAGACCCTTCTCGATCGTCACGAGACGAGGAGGAGAAAGGACGATCGCATCGTCTTTATTGACGGTACGGAAGTTCGTTAGCTGCTTCGCCTTAGTGGGGTTAACCCACATGTCTTGTTCTTTTGCGTTCTCGCCGATGACCATACCTTCGTAG
>JBDSDI010000096.1:0-10304 GCA_039920645.1 Bdellovibrionota bacterium
TTGATCTCATCGAAGAGTCTCAGGCGTAGGAAAAACGAGAGGGCTACGAAGAACGCGATGAACATGCGGGTCCATTCTACGCTCGCTATCAATCCTTCGGCGCCGGCGGGCGGATAGATTGTTAAACCAAAGGCCATGTTGGCGAGCGTGAAGCTCGCGATCATGAGAGTGTGCGACACGAGCGGAAAGCGCTCGCCAAGAAAGATCCACCAGCGTTTCATGTCGAGAAGACCTTTTGGGATTTACCGGCGAGAATCGACTCTTTCAGTACCGTATATTCCACTTTGGAGTGGTGGCGGGGATCCATCGGGACGCTATCGACGATATGGATCTCGTCGACGGGAATTTGGTTCTTGGAGAAGACGCGCTGAATCTCGGCGACAACACTCTTGAGATCGATCCCATTTTTTAGCTTCAGAGCCACGCTCGTCTTTTCCACGAGCTTCGCGTCGGGCAGTCCGAGATAGGCGGCTTGCTCCGTGAAAGCCATGCGCTTCAACAGGACTTCGGGTCGTACGGGGAAATAATATTTTCCGGCGCGCTCGATAGCGTTGTGGATGCGGCCGACCATCCAAAGGTATCCTTCGCCATCGATGTAGGCGAGATCCCCGGTACGGTGCCAAACGCGTCCGTCTTCGCCTTTGATCTTTGCTTTGAAGAACGCGTCCGGATTGTTGTAGTAGTCGCGGCAGACGTGATCTCCGCTCACAATGAATTCGCCGATCTCGCCCTTTTTGAGTTCGATCTGGTTCCAAGGAGTTTTTGAGATGTCGACCGGATCCTTACTAATTTTGATGAATTTAAAATCGAGGTTCGAGTCGATGTGGCCAACGTTGACGCCTTCTTCCAGAATCTCCGGATCATTATGCTTGGGTTTTTGAGCGAGCCAGGCATGACCTTCGATGTGAGCCATCGGTTCGACTTCGGTCGATCCGTAGAGCACCCAGAGCTCGGCATTGGGAGCGATTTCGACGAAGCTTTTCACGTCGTCCTTGGAAATCGGCGCTCCGCCCGTCACGACGCGACGCAGGCCGGTCATTTTTGTTTGAGTACGGTGGCAGCTCTTCGCCACGCCGACGAGCATCGAGGGAGAAAGCGTTGCACAGCTGACTTTTTGCGAAAGAATCTGTGAGACGAGAATTTCGGGATCGCGTTCGGAGGGCTTCGCAAGGTCGAGTGCGGGAAGAATCGTCGTGACTCCGGCGGCGAGATTGTTCAGCGAGAAGATGGGGAAAGCCGGAAGATCACGGTCGGCAGAAGTGTAGGGAATAACGGTATCGAGAGCTTCGTGCTGAGCCGAGAGGAAGCGGTGCGTGCGATTGGCGCCCTTCGGCGTGCCCGAACTTCCCGTCGTAAACGTAATCAGGGCCGTGAACTCGCTCTCGACCGCCGCGATGGGAGCTTCGTCTTGAGTCGCAAGGAGTGTGTCGAAACGATGCTGGAACCCTTCGCCCGGTCCCCAGAGAATCTTCAGGGGCATTTTGGAAAATTCAGGAACCTGCGCCACGAGATCGAAGGCGGGCTTAAATGAGATCATCGCTTTGGGGTTGACGCATTCCGCGCTTGCGCCGAGATGGCTCGCGCGTGCCCAAGAATCAAGAAAGACCGCGATGGCGCCGATGCGCTGAACGGCGAACATCGCGGTGTACATGTCCAGTCCCATGGGAAGAAAGATAATAACGCGTTCACCTTTTTTTACTCCCAGACCCAGAAGTCCTTGGGCAAAGTGGCGGATGCGCAAAGCGAAATCCTTGTAGTTGATTTCTTGATGAGCAAATTCGGTTTTTTCGCTGCCGTCCCATCCGGCAATTGCACCGGGCACCGCCCAGCGAAGTGCGATACGTTCGGGGAACTCGCTCATGTGAGCTTCAATATAGGAGATGACATTGTTGCTCACCTGCGTGCCGGGTTGGTAGCCGATGCGGGTTTTGATCATAGGCGTGATCCTTTCTCAGCGAGGGACGAGTCGGCTACGATGCGCGCGATTTCGGCAGCGAGAAGCGCAGTGTGGGTCCATAGGAGACCATGTTCCGCTCCGGGAATTTTCGAGGCGCTAAAATGAATACCGAGACTCCGGAGGAGATTTTCGGTGGCATCGATATTCGTGATGCGATCTTTCTCGCCGAAGACGATATGAACTTTGGTCTTCGGAGTCTGAGCGCGAACAAGGGGCTCATTTTCTTGGAGAAGCTTCCGCTTGAGGACGTCTTTCCAGGGGGCCGGATTGTCGAGGCGTTTCAAGTAGCTCGCGGCCGCGTCTGTATCTTTTTCGTGGAACATGCGCTCTCCGAGGGATGCTCTCCATTTTTTCCAGGAGAGTGAGACGATAAGGTCCGAGAGCAAGGGAGCGCGCGCGAGGAGGGCTGCGGCCGGCGTGAGTTTTTCGGAAGGCGCCAGGAATGGAGCGATGAGGACAACGATGCGAGGATGAAGGGAAGGTGCTTGGAGCAGCGTTTTGAGGACGGCATAGGCTCCCCAGGAGTATCCTACGATCGCGGTCATGTCGGCTTCGGAACTGCGAAGGGCAGTCTCGATGTGCGCGGAATCGGCGGGGATGGCCTGAAGCTGCATCCCGTTCAGTTTCGATTCACGAAAGAGCGGATCGAAATCTTTCGTAAAGCCGGGGCTTCCGTGAATCGCGAGAAGAACAAGATCGGTAGAGAGAGTGGGACTCATAAGCGGAACCCTTTCGATCGGAAGGAACGGATCTGCGACACTGTTGGATTGCGATAGTAGAACGTGTGCGCAGTTTTATGATTGGTTTCGCCTTCGATACGGCCGGCGAGGGCGATGCGCTCGAGGGTCTCTTCCATTGCGGCCGCCTCGACCTCGGAACTGGCCAGCGCATGTTTTACGAACGAACGTGCGCTCACAACGGCGACTTCTCGGCGCAGGAGGATTTCGCCGTCATCGAGTTTTGGTGTCATGCGGTGGATACTGAAACCTGCAGGCCGGCCCTCCGCCTGAGCCCACAGATCGCAGAAGACGCCACGTTGTTCCGGAAGCAGCCCGTGATGGATGTTGATGCATCCCAGACGAGGCGCTTCGAGCGCGGCCTTGCCGTAGATAAAGCGGGTACGCGCATTGATTACGAGATCGAAGCCTCTCAGGATCGCGACCGTCTCCGGAGCGTTGATCTGCGCAGCGGTGAAGACCTGCTTACCCGCAGCTCGGGCCGCATTTTCGCGGGGGTCGTCGAGGGAAGCAAGCGTATTGAGGACGAGGTGAGATCCGATACCGGGAGCGAGGCGAGAAAGCCAAAACCCCGCGCCCATCGCGAGATTCTTCAGATCGCGGTTCTCGAGGAACAGCACAGCGGCGACGTGCGGGCTCGCCGAGAGTTTCGTTACGAAGCGGGCATAATTCTCGGGCACGAAGGTCACCCGAGAGGTCACAAGCAGAGTTCTCACGCGCGAAGAGCTCCTTGAAACTTCAGAACTTGTATCTTGTACATCTGGGTCTTCTCTGAGGCGATCTCCTGCGTCCAGTCGTGCGTCACGTCTTCGAATCCATCGAGATTCATCTTCTCCGGAACACGCAGATAGTGTCTCAACACGACGACGGCGCCGGGGTTGAGCGAGACTTTCGCCCATTGCAGAAATTCACGTTCGGATTCGTCGCTGAAGTAGGAAGGGACGTCTGAATATGAAACGAAATCAAATTTTTCACGTCCCGACTTTAGCAGAGCATTGATATCCTCTTGCGCATAGGTGACCTTACAGTGGCTCAGTCCCGCTTTGATTTTGGTGAAAGCTTCTTGGTGGGCTTCAAAAGGTACGCCTTCGGGATACTTAACGCTTCCGAGATAACTCATTTGCGCGAAGAAATTTTCGCGAGCGAGGGTGCGGCGATAGATGCGATCGTACGCGCCGCGATAGAATTCGAAATGGTTTTCGGGAATGTTCTTCTTAACGAAATGCCCCTTATAGAGAAGGGCGTTGAAGAATGATGCATTTCCGACCACCAGTAGAACCGCCTTCCAACGGAATTTCGGAAAGACTTTGGTCCAGAAATGGGTCTGGCTCTCGAGATCGCGAAAATGGAAGAGTTCCTTACTGGCGCGACCCGTAGCTTTCGCGACGAGCTTCGATATCTTCGCGAAGGTGCGCTCCCATTTGCCGTCGTAGAGCAGGCTCTCCCAGTTCTTGCTTTCGAAAAGTGCGAAGAAGAAGGCTCTCGCGTCGGATGATATTTTCAGGGATTCGAAAATCAACTTTCTTTTCTCGACGGGGCAGCCGTCGAAAGGTGGATATCCGAAGAATTTCAGAAAATCGTCGCGTGAAACGCTTCGGAAGAGAGCTTCGCGAAGTTCAGCGAGCCAGAGTTGTTCCTGGGCTAGGTCCGTGCACACAAGACGTTCGGGACTGCAGAGCGCGAGGGGGAGCGAACGTCCTCCGCTGCCGCAGACGCTCAGGATTGAGCGAGGTTTAAGGCGCTCGACCATCGCGCCCTCGAGACCCGTATCCTCGTTGGCCATAGTGTAGTTGAGTTTGTTGAAATACTGGGTTTGTGCGCTCATGCTTTTCTCCAGGTC
This sequence comes from Bdellovibrionota bacterium, assembly GCA_039920645.1. Lineage (GTDB taxonomy): Bacteria > Bdellovibrionota > UBA2428 > UBA2428 > UBA2428 > CAMCVE01. The sequence goes on from JBDSDI010000096.1 coordinate 4,535, forward strand.
TTAAGAGCTTCCAAAGCGTGCTCTCGACAGAGTTCGATCTCGGAATCGGTGATCAAGCCCGAATGACCGCGGATCGCGGCCAGACGCGCGCCATGTTTTTTGGCGATATCGTAGATTTCTCGTACGCGTTCATAAGAAATGTGGCGCGACAGTGTAAACGATTCGAAGCGGCCCTCGAGGGCGAGGAGCGCCGTTTCCGCAAGACACGCGTAGACAACCGTATCGGGTGTTCCCATGTCGCAACTCATCTGCACGTCGCCAGGCAGTTGAATTTCTCCGCTTTCGATCACGAGGACGTCAGGACGTTTCAGCGCGTCCTCTTCGCGGATGTCCAAAGGACGACTGACGTCGCAGATGACACAGCCGGGTTTGACGCTCATGATATCGAGGACTTTTTTGTCGTGCGAAGAGGTCGACGTCACAATGAGGTCCGAAGTTTCCGCATCTTTATTGGGATTGGTGACCACGCTCACCTTGCAGTGAGGGGCGATTTCGAGAATTTCGGCTTTCAGTTCAAGAAGTTTTCCGGCCGTGCGTGAGCAGATCACCAACTCGTCGACGACGTTGGCCAGCATTTTTGCGCAGACCGCTCCGATCGATCCCGTTGCGCCGATGACCATCGCCTTAGCATGGACGACGTTTCCAGATTTATAGGCGGCTACGAATCCGAGTTTCTGCGATGCTTCGCGCGCGGCCCAAAGAGTGGCCGCCGCCGAAAGCGAGTTTCCGGTCGTCACGGGAATCGGACTTCCCTTGGCGACCGTGATTCCTGCGTCTCCGACAATCTTGGTGTAGGCGCCCAGACCGATGATGTCGGCTCCGGCCGCGGCGGCCATTTCGCAGACCTTGATGAGGCGCTCGTAGGTGACTTCGGGACGCTTGGCGAGCATCATTTTGGGAGTATCGAGAATGCAGTAGATCAGGCCTTCAGTTTCTTCTCCGGTCAACATGCTCTTTACGCCCGTGATTTTTCCGTAGGCGATTCCGGGCACCTGACTCGCAGCCCATTCGAGCGCGGGCTCCATGCGTTTTACGAGCGGCGTTAGTGGACGCACGGCAGGATGGCGGAAAAGATCCTGCATGCTGAGGGGATGAATAATAAATGCAAATTTACGCTCTTTGCGGGGACTGTTGGTGGAAAGGATCTTGAAACTCGGTTGCAGATCGAGTTGCTCGATCCATCCGAGAATTTCGTCTTCGGTGAGGGGTTCCCAGTCCTTCTTGAGAGCTTGGAAGATCGCCTCCAAAGTCGCGAAATTGAGATAGCTCGCGTCCTCTAGTCCTTTCACTTCGGGCATAAAATGCAGAACGTTCACGACGCCCGCTTCTTCCAGTTGACGAAGCAACTGCGGAGTAACGGTGTCGATAAGGAGAGTTTTCCCGGATAAGTGATCGAGAGTGAAACGCTCCAAGAGCGTTGACCGAGTGACAAAAATGTCGGCCTGGGTCAGTCCCTTGAATCGATATTTACGACTCGTATCTTTGATTCGCACTGACAGCGGTTTACCGGACGCGAAAGGTGCGACCCATTTACCGTAGCGCATGAGACTCTCGAGGCCCTTGAGTTCCTTGCGCAAGCCCAGGTGCAGACATGGATCCAAGAAGGAAAGTCGTTCGGAGAATTGGGAAAGCGTATCGACCAGAGGCAGGTCTAAAAGACCCGAGTAGAAAGCGATGCGTTTGTGTTTGAAGAAATTGGGCTCTTTCCTAGAGAAACTGCGCACCGCCCAAGGCACGTAGACGTTTCTCAGGATATCGCCCGTAACCAGGAGAGAATGCTTCACGAGGGAGCGCACGCGATCGGATTCGGTGTGGGTGATTGTCTTACGTCCGATGCGTATTGTCGGATGCAATCCTTGAAGTGCAATCACGTCCGCGGTGCCGTCGAGTTTCTCGACGAGGCTCTGCATGACTTGGATGTCGAAATCCGCGCCGAAGTGCGAAAGACGGAACTCTTCGCCAAGAAAATTGAATCGCGTGTCCATGTTCTGAGCGCTCGAGGTGAAGCTGATGCTGACGATGTGCTTCATGGCGCCTCCTTCGCCCATCGGAAAAGCGCTGGCGCGAACACGTCGAAAGAGAGAGGCTTCATGTCGGGATAGTCCTGAAGCACATGATCCACTTCGTAGTGACATTTGGAGAACATGTAATCGAAGAGCTCGCGAGGAATGCCGAATTGCGTGGCGATCCTGCGCGGAACGAGAAATTTCGGAACTGCGATGAGCTCTGCCGAGCAGCCGAATTCCGCCAGACTTCTCTCCAGTACGGTGCGAACCGGCACATGCGCTCCACTCAGATGGTAGGTCCGGAGACGGCCACGCGTAGAGTTGGGATGCGAAACCATTTCGGAGAGCTGAGTCGCGGCAAGATCGACCGGAATCAATGGCAGTAGGGCTTCGGGATCGAAGGGCAACGGTAAACGTCCAAAACGTGTCAAGGTTTTCCAAAGCGCATGATGGCGCCGTAGCGAATCGAGAAGGTAATAGGGTCCATCGATCTTGGAGATGTGTCCACTCTGGCTATCGCCGACCACGATACCCAAGCGATAGACAAGACGCTTTACGTCGCTTGCTTTCCACGATCCAACGAGACCCTCGGCGCGGTATTTGGTCTGCGCGTAGGGATTCGAGAATTTCTGACCGACGTTGAACATTGTTTCTTTGAGACGTCCGGGGAAATCGCCCGAGATGGCGACAGTACTCACATGATGGAAGCGTTCGAGTTTTGGCAAAAGTCCTGCGACGTCGAGGATATTCTGCGTCCCCATGACATTAGCGAGGTAAGAATCCGAAGCACTCGCCTGGAGATCGTAAAGTGCACCCATATGCAGAACGTCCGTGACGTCGGCAAATTGCGAAGCGATATTTCTCACATCATGGAAGACTCCGGGCAGCGTAAGATCGCCCGAGAGGAATTCGACATTTTTCATGTCTTGCCAGCGGCGTTGCGCGATCTCGAGAGATTTCGGTCTCACGATGGCCGTGATGCGCTCGAAATTTTTCGCGAGTTGGGGCAGGGCATAGGAACCCACGAAGCCCGTACAGCCCGAGACGATAAGCCGGCTCAAAGGAGTATTCCTTTGTCCGCAAGTTCGCGGATCTTACGATATCCGTAAACCTTGAGGGCCTTGGGCCGGCAGGAAATTTCGAAGTCCTTGGCGAACTCGAGGGTTTCACCATCGCCGTAGAACAGAATGGGTTGGTAGCTTTTGACGTGGACACGGGAGGTCTCGAAGCTAATGAGGTGAGGGTCGTTGGCGTCCGGTCCTCCTTTGAAGCGAATCTTCATGAGCGCTTTCGTGAAGTCCATTCGTGTCTTATGGGTGAAGATGCTCACGTTGAAGCGACCGTCATCGTTGTGGGTTTCCGGAGCGATACGGAATTTGCCGCCGAGCGCGGGTTGGTTGTTGATCATGAGCAGAGGCGAGTGCACGCGACCGGAGAATTCCTGACTTTCGATTTCGAAATCGTAGTAACGCAACGTTCGACCGAAAAGTTCAAAGCCGAGCATGGCCGAATAGATACGATCGTGCATGAGATGCATAACGTCCTTAAAAAAGGGCATCTGTTTGCGAAGATCGTTCACGCGCGCGGCGACTTGCGACGAAAGTCCGAGGCCTCCATTGGTGGCCATGAGTTTGTCGTTGATGCGAATGAGGTCGATGCGCTCGGGTTCGGCGCTGCGGATTTTCTGCACGGCTTTATCGAGACGACCGAGCACGCCCATTTCGCGTGCGAGATCGTTCGCGGTTCCCGTAGGAACAATGAGGAAAGCGGTGTTGCTGTCGCCGAGATGTTGGATCAAGGTGTTGACGGTGCCATCGCCTCCGACCGAAACCACGATGTCAACGTTTTCTCTGACCGCGCGATCCAGCTCGAATTTCAGGTCTTCGAGAGAGTTGGGCGAGAGGATTTCGAGATGGCTGCGGAAGAGGCGCTTTTCGAGCGTCGCTATCATCTTGAGCGCATCGTCGCCTCCCGAAGCGCGTTTATTGAGAAAGACTCTTACCTGATGCATCAGTGACTCCTCAACGCATCGGCGATCGGCATTCGAGCGATACGGATCGCGGCCAAGAGGGCTCCAACGAAACAGGAAACGGTCCCCATGAGGAACGTCTTCAGTGCCATAAGCGCAGAGACTTCGATGATCACGTGGAACTGGCGCGTGATGCCGGGCGAGGGTGGCATCAGAAATCCTTTGGCGAGGACCGTATGGATAAGCGCAAGCACGAAGAGGATGCCTACGATTCCGCCTGTCATGCCGAGCACGGCGTTTTCGGCGCAGAGAAGCGAAACGACTTCGGTCTTGGAGTCACCATTGGCGCGGAGGTTGCCGATCTCCTGTTTTCGCTCCAGAACGGAGGTCGAGACGGTATTAAAAATTCCGAGAATGACGACCGTGAGGATAATGAATTGAATCACATCGAACTGCGACGCCAGCCAATCGACGGCATTTTGGTAATAGACCTTATCCAGGACCGCAAACGACGTGGTTTCGAGTTCGGGATGCGCGTGCGCGACGTATTTCGCGAAGCCATCCCATGAGTCGACGCCATCCAGGCCGAGGGCGATGCTCTCCACCTTGGTGGTCGAGAGCAGACCTTGGGCTTGCGCGAGCGGAACGCGGAAAACGACGTCATCGAAGTCCTTCTGGCCGGTATGGAAAATTCCTACGACTTCCATATCTGCGCCGTTGAAAGATCCATCGACGGTCGTAGACAGCATGGTGATATGGTCGCCAGGTTTCGCCTTCAGCGCGCGCGCGAGGCCGCGACCGAGCAGGATTCCGTTGGCTTGTGTGGAGAGGGTGACGCCTTCTTCGATGTTGAGGGTATTGAAGAATCCCGCTTCCTCACGTCCGTCGATACCTTGTCCACGACCCGAGACATTGATGGATCCGTTCGTGAGCATCGCGCCGAAATCGATGCGCGGGAAAACTTGGGTGACGCCGGGAGCTTTGCGCAGCGATGCGATGACGACATCGGGATTTTCGATCCAGTGTTCCCACGGTTTTTCGAAAACCTGCTCTCGATAGCCCTTCACGTTCACCTGTCCATAGCCGTAGCGACAGTGAATCGTATTGTCTCGGTACTGGTTCATTACGCCGTGATTGAAGCCGTGAAGAATGAAAAGCGAACCAGTTCCCATCGCGACCGTCAGGACCACGGCGAGCGTCCGCCGCAGCGGACTGCGGACCAGGCTGTTCATCGCCATTCTAAACAGCAGCATTTTCGAGCCTCCCGTCGACGAGTCGGATGACTTTCGGGATGTAGGACAGAACCATAGGATCGTGGCTGGAAACGACGACGGTCGTTCCTCGTTCTTTATTGAGATGGGCGAGTAGGTCCATGATCTCCCGACCGGTGTTCTGATCGAGACTCGCGGTCGGTTCGTCGGCGATAAGGATCTCAGAGCGTTTGGCGATGGCGCGCGCGATGGCCACGCGTTGACGTTGGCCGCCGCTCATTTGCAACGGACGCTTCTTGCGATGGTCCCAAAGTCCTACGGCGCGAAGAGCCTCTTCGACACGGGATTTGCGTTCCGAAGTCTCGACACCTTGGCGATGCAGGAAGTATTCGACGTTCTCTTCCGCGCTCAACACGTTAAAGAGATGGAAGCTTTGGAAAATAAAACCGATTTTGTGGCGACGGATTGCGTTCTTGTCTCTTTCGCTGAGGAGAGCGACGTCTTGCCCGAAAAGACGCAGACGTCCCTCCTGAGGGCTTTCGATCAGGCCCAGAAGATTCAGGAGCGTCGACTTGCCGGAGCCG